>CAZGMU010000050.1:0-15317 GCA_964526975.1 uncultured Planctomycetaceae bacterium | reverse complement strand
TTCGCATGCTAACGGCCGCGCTGGTCGGGCTCGGAATCCTAGGGTTCTTCATGGCCAACACGCTGGTGCAGCAGTTGGCACAGATTATCGAGCTGATGACGAAGCGCGTGGCACGCGAGCCAGAAGCGGAGGATTTGGTGACACGAATATGAGAAAGACGCGCCCCGTGCGTAAGGACGCAGATTAGGTACTTAGTACTCAGTACGATGTACAGCATCGTATGCTGGGGATTAGACAGGAGGCGCATCTGCTCGCGGGAATATTTCTTCTTCCTTTTGCGATTGGAACATCTCCGGACGTGGCTTGCCTGTAACTCGTTCGTAAATTTCCCAGGTTCGGCTGGACCAACTCACTGGTTTTCCCAGTGTGCGAACGCCGCCGTGGGGCAAAATCATCGAGCGGATGAACCCAACCGTCAGCTTGCGGATCGCGATGCCTTCGGACCACAGGTTGGCGAATGTTTCTTTATCGAGGTATTGACGATCAAAGACGGCACAGAGGTGCGACTCGGTTTCATCCAGGCCCCCGATAGCGTAGCCGAGGAAGGTGATGAATTCTTCTTGTGTACCACGGCCGAAACCTTCGGCCATGTTTGACATGACGGACTCGAACGAATCGTTGATTTGAATGACGAGGCGTTGATCTTTCACGAAGGGGTGTTGTTGAGTGAGGTGGAAAATGTCCTTCGACCACTGTCTGGCCCGCTGCCAGAATTGGAGCTCGGTGAAGGAGCGCGCGGCGGGCATAGCGAACTCGAAGAGTAACAAGATTAGAAAGTTGGTGTCGAACTAGAGACTACCAACTCGGTGCGTAATAGCAAGAACTTTTTTGGCACTTTGTACTCAGTACTGAGCACAAGGTGCTGGTTACCATACTATGGCCGAGCGGAACGTCCGTGGCTTAAGCCACGCTGTTTACCTCTCTGCCCGCTCTGCCACCCGCTTGCGAATCAACTCAATATCATCGTTCGGTGTCGCCTCAATAAGCCGGCGCGTATAAGCCTCTTTGGGATTGGCGTAGATATTCTCCGACGGGCCAAACTCCACGATCTTCCCCTGATTCATCACCGCCATCATGTCGGCCATGAATTTGACGACACTTAGCGAATGGCTGATGAAGATGTACGTCAGGCCGCGTTTATCTTGCAGTTCCTTGAGCAGGTTCAGCACCTGGGCTTGAACGCTCACGTCGAGCGACGAAACCGATTCGTCGCAAATGATGAAATCAGGGCCTGCGGCCAGCGCGCGGGCAATGCAGATGCGTTGGCGCTGGCCACCGGAGAACTCGTGTGGGTAACGACGCAGAAAGTTGGGGTTGAGACCAACTTCGCGCAGCAGTTGGGCCGCACGTTCGCGGCGATCGGCGGCGCTCGTGCCGATGCGCTGAATAACCATCGGCTCGGTAATGGCCGCTTCGATCGTCATCCGTGGATTGAGCGAACCGTAGGGATCTTGAAATACGATTTGCATTTTGCTGCGGAGCCGGCGAAGATCGCGAGAACCGAGCCGCGCGACATCGGTGCCGTTGTAAAGAACCTGCCCGGCAGTGGGCTCGATGAGTCGGAGAATCGCGCGGCCGGTCGTTGTTTTTCCGCAGCCGCTTTCGCCGACGAGGCCGAGGGTCTGGCCGCGGTAGACGTTGAAGCTGACATCATCGACCGCGCGAATATGGTCGACCGTGCGAGCAAGAATGCCACGGCGAACAGGGAAATAGACCTTCAAATTTTTGATCGAGAGGAGCGGCGCGGCGCCCTCGGCAACGGTTTGTGTATCGGGCGCATGATGACCTTCGATCCACGGGTGGCCAATCACGGTGAGCTCGGATTTGGGGTGGAGCAAGCGTCCTCGGCCGGTGCTCTCAAGATGGCGGAGGCGCTCCGGCGTCATTTTCTTTTCGATGACGCGGAAGCTGTCGCCTTCTTTCACCGCTTCCATGAAATCATCGACCGTCGGCAGGCGACGGTATGTGGTTTCAAGGCGTGGACGGCAGGCCAGCAGGCCTTTCGTATAGGGATGCTTCGGATTCGAGAAAATATCGAGAACCGAGCCGTATTCGACTTCTTCGCCGCGGTACATGACAAGCACTTCATCGGCAATTTCGGCAATCACGCCGAGGTCATGCGTGATGAAGATGATGGCCATGCCGCGAGTGTCGCGAAGCTTGCGCAAGATTTTGAGAATTTGGGCTTGGATCGTGACGTCGAGCGCGGTTGTCGGCTCGTCGGCAATCAGCAACTGCGGATTACAGGAAAGCGCCATTGCGATCATGACGCGTTGTTTCTGACCGCCGGACATTTGATGAGGATACGAATCGATGCGCTGCTCCGGCTTGGGAATGCCGACTTCACGCAACAAATCGATCGTTTTCGCGCGAGCGGCCGCTTTGCTCACACGTTGGTGTAAAATGATCGCTTCCATGATCTGGTCGCCGACCGTAAACACAGGATTCAGCGACGTCATCGGCTCTTGAAAGATCATGCTGATGTCGCGGCCACGAATCGACTGCATCTGCCGCTCGGGCAATTTCACCAGGTCGCGGCCAAGGAACGCGATCTTTCCCGTTTCGATTCGAGCGTTCGACGAGAGAAGCCTCATGATCGAGAGAGACGTGACGCTCTTGCCCGAGCCACTCTCGCCAACGATACCGAGCGTGCGGCCTTGCTCGAGCTTGAACGACAGATCGTCGACGGCTTTGATGACGCCTTCTTCACTATGGAAATAGGTGCGGAGATCGTTGACTTCCAGTAAAGTTGGGCTCATATTCAATCTCTTTTTTCACCACGACGGCACAACGGACACGACGAAGCAGAAACGATGAAACTCATTGCTTTCACGTCGTACTCGTCGTGTCGTCGTGGTGAAAAATTAGTGGGTGCTAATGTGCGGCCTGTCTTAATCTAGGATCGGTGGCTTCTTGGAGGCCTTCGCCGATTAGGTTATAGGCAAGAATCGTGAGGAAAATCGCCGCGCCAGGGAACAGAATCAGCCACCACATTTGTTGAATCGCCAGGCGGCCCGAGTGAAGCAGCGTCCCCCAACTCGGATTGGGAGGCGATGCACCGAAGCCAAGATAACTCAGCCCACTTTCAATCAAGATGGCGTCGGCGATGCCAAACGTAATCGGCACCAGCACCGGCGCCAAAGCGTTGCGCAGCAAGTGCCGGAACATGATTCGCACGTGACCTGCCCCCATCGCGCGGGCGGCCGATACGAACTCCAACTCCTTCAGCTTGAGAAATTCAGCTCGCGCGAGGCGCGCAATACCGGTCCAGCCGGTAATGCCGACGATTGCCATCAAATGGTAGTTCGACACATGATCGAGCATCGCGACCAGCGCGAGAATGAGAACCAGCGTCGGAATGCACATGACGACCTCGATCGCCCGACTGATCAACATGTCGATCCAACCGCCAAAATAGCCTGCCAGCGCGCCGAGCGTGATGCCGATTGCCGCGGCGATTCCCATCGACACGAAACCGACGCTTAGTGCGATCTGCGTGCCATGCACCATTTGAGCGAAGACATCGAAGCCTTGCTGATTGGTGCCGAGCCAATTGTGTTTGTTTGGCTCGCCTTTGGTTCCAACCGGATTGCCCGGACGGCCTGGCCATTCGTTGTCACGAATACGACGATAGGGATCTTGGTATACGAGCGGCCAAACGGCCCAACTATCGGAGTCCTTAGCCTTCAAGGCCGTCGCATAGGCATCGCGAAAACGATCTTTGATGAAGATCGGATTTTCCCAGCTCCGCGAGAAGTAACCCATGAAGGGGAAGTAGATCTGGCCTTTGTACTTGCAAACGATCGGCTTGGTTCCGACGATCATCGGCGCGAAGAGCGCCACAAAGCAGAGAAATAGAACAAACGCCAAGGCGAGCACTGAGAGCTTACGTCGGCGGAAGTAACGCCATGTTTCCTGCCAGTACCCAACCGACGCCGCGCGCGCCTCAGCCTCGATCGCAGCCGGCGATGGTAGCGGGGCTGGCGGTATAAGATCGGGAACAGTGCTCATCGCGATTGGTCTTTATTAGCCACAAGAAACACAAAAAGTCACCAAGAGGTTACCAACTGTGGTGCATCAACAAATCGAAGAATCGAAACAATATTTTTCGTGTTTTTCGTGACTACTGATCGGTTATTG
Organism: uncultured Planctomycetaceae bacterium; assembly: GCA_964526975.1. Taxonomy (GTDB): domain Bacteria; phylum Planctomycetota; class Planctomycetia; order Pirellulales; family Lacipirellulaceae; genus JABDGM01. The sequence goes on along the minus strand of CAZGMU010000050.1, from coordinate 11,177 downwards.
GTAAGCGACGCGAGGATCGACAACAGCGTACAGGATATCGGCAAGCAACTGCCCGATGAGCGTCAACACGCTGAACATCAGTGTCAGGCCCATCAGTGTGTCGTAGTCGCGTTGGCCGATCGCTTCGAAAAATAAGCGTCCCATACCGGGCCAACCGAAGATCTGCTCCAGGATCACGGCCCCGCCCAGCAAGCTGGGAAGTGTCAGTCCCAGCAGCGTGACGAGCGGAATGAGCGTGTTACGAAACGCATGCTGCCAAATCACCCGGCCAGGCGGCACTCCTTTGGCCCGCGCGGTGCGGATGTAATCCTGGCGAATGACCTCTTCCATGTTGGCCTGAACAAATCGGCTGTAGTACGCCAAGCTTCCATAGGTAAAACACGCAATCGGAAGAATGGCGTGTTTCAGGATGTCCCAAACTTTGCCCGCTGCAGAAAGCGACGCATGGTTGTCGCTCACCATACCAAACAGCGGCAACCAACCCAACTTCGAATAAAAGAGCAACTGCAAATAAAGCGCGGCAACGAACGCCGGTAACGAATAGAGCATATAGAGTATCGTGCTCACGGTCCGGCACGGACCGTGGCCCATAAGCCGATCGGAATCGAGAGCAAATAGCTCAGCACGAGCGACGTAACTGATAGCAGCAACGTGGCCGGCGCTCGCTCGGCGATGAGTTGAGCCACAGGTTTGTTGTTTTGCGGAATCGAACGGCCGAAATCAAGGTGAACGACATTACCGAGCCACACGAAGTAGGCCTGGTACCAAGGCTTGTCGAGTCCGTAGAGTTTTTCCCAGCGCTTGATGTCGGTTTCGCTCGGCATTTTGCCCGGATTCATCATCGCCGGATCGGTCGTGAGCGGTGTTCCCGGAATGTGTCGAATCAGTGCGTAGACGAGAAACGAAATCAGGAGCAACGTCAACAAGCCCAATGCGAGACGGCGGACGAGGTAGTTGAACATGATGTGTAGTTGCCGTATTGGTTGGCCAATCAACTCGGCAGCGAGCGATCGTCCACGGACATCGCGCTAAGGGGCAGCCGACACTTTGAAAATGCTACCGAAGCCGGGACTGAAGTCGTAGGGCCCCTTTGGCGAAAAATTGTAACCTCGCAACTGCTTGTTGAAGCCGTAAAACGAGTTTCGATAAAAGAGCCAGGTTAGCGGTTGCTCTTCCCACAGAATGTTGGCAATCTCGCCGTAGATCGCTGCGCGTTTGCCACGGTCCATCTCACGGCGACCCTGAACAAAAAGTTCGTCGACGCGTTTGTTGGAGAACCCGCTGTAATTGCGCGTTTCGCCCGTGGCATAGAGGTTTGATGTTTGATCAGGATCAGTCCCCGCGCCCCATCCCCCCATCGCCGCCTCAAATTTGCGATTCTGTGTCGAATCGACGAGTACGGTGAATTCCGTGGGCTTCACATTGCAGGTGATGCCGATCTTGGCCAAGCTCTCTTTCATGAGCGTGGCTGTTTGAATGCCAGTTTCCGTCTGATATGTCAGCATCGTGAATTCAAAGGGAACGCGACGCCCGTTGATCTCCTTGTCGCGAATACCATTGCCATCGCTATCCGTCCAACCAGCGGCATCGAGCAGATCCTCGGCTTTGTCGAGATCTTGGTGATAGGGCTGCGGCCCGTTTTCGGGGAAGTACCAAGCCTTCGGATGAAACGTCCCCTGGCAGGGCTGGTAGAGATCGTGCAGAATTTTTTTCAACAACTCGTCATAGTCGAACGCGTACGACATCGCCTGACGAACCCGTTTGTCTTCGAAGAACGGCGACTGCATATTCCATGTAAAGTGAAACTCGGTCCACTCGGGGCCATTCACTTTTGTGTTCAGCTTATAGAAATCGTCGTTGTCGGTTTGGCTCACCCATTGCTCGGGACGAAGCGCCATTTCCTCGATCTGGCCCGCTTTGAGCGCCAGCAAAGCGGTGTTGACATCTTCAATCATTTTAATGCGAACAGCTTTGAAATTCGGCTTGGGACGTACCTGCTTGCCTTGATACATGTAGTAACCGTCTCGCCGACGCATGACGAACTCTTGATTGCGAGTGCGGCTCACCAGCTCAAACGGCCCGCTCGTCACCGGGTGATCTTCGAGCATGGTGTGGTACTCGCTACGGGCCATCGTCGGATCTTCGGCGATCGATTTCTCATAAATGTGCTTAGGAATGATGGGAAACAGAATGTTACTCGAGTTCGTGGCGAGAGCTTCCTTATGAAAGAACACAATCGTGTGATCGTCATAGGCCTCAACCCATTTCAGTTGATCGGTGCCCGTGCGGACGGCAAGAACAGGTACCGCCTGGGTCATGATCACTTTGAACGAGAATGCCACGTCGTGTGCAGTCACTGGCTTGCCATCCGACCAGATAAGATCGTCGCGAATGACTAACTTATCCATAAGCCGGTCTTTGCTCGTTTGCCAGGAAACGGCAGTCTCAATGGCAGCAAAGTAGTTCATGTCCTGATCAAAGCCAATAAACTCAGTGCCGGTCAGGCTTTGGTATTCGGCTTCGGTAATGCTGCTAGTTAAGAGTGGATTCGAGCTTTTCAAGTCACCCGACGTATGGCGGACAAACGTCGCATCGAAGTCGACTCCCGCGCCGTCGGGCGGAGCCAGGCGGCTGAGCGCGCTCACAATCTTGCTGTTATTCTCGGGCGAAGTATTGCGAAGCTGCAGTGCCTCTGCGACTGAAACCAGCGGCGGGCCAAGCGCCTCCTGTTTCTTCCGCATGATCTCCATGCCGCTCTGCACTGGATTGTCGATCCACTCGGCGCTCCTATCGAGTTCGGCCAGTGGCGGCGGTGTGAATGGCTCAATCAGATCACCGAGCTTGAAGGAGGCGTCAACAGCAGCCGGCTTTTCCAAATCAGCAGGCGAAGCTGGCTCCGACTTGGCTGCGACAGGCGTATCAGCAGCAGGCGCAGCAGGGGTCGTCGGTTCGGTTTTTGCCTGTGTTTTGTCACTCGCGGCCGGTTTGTTGGAATTACAACCGGACATCAAAACTGCAGCAATAAGTGCTGACAGTATGATGGATTGAAGCGGATGAAACTTCATAAGTAGATCAGTCGGAGATTCGGAAATATAGGCGGGGAGACGTCGCATGGCTGGCGACGGGCTGCATTATATGCCAGCAACGAATCGTAACACTACGCTAAAAAATGGCTTACGGCGAGACGAGACAGGGCAAAGCGTCGTGCAAGAATAGCGCCAAGCTGGCAGATCAAAACCCTAACGACAACTCTTCCTTTACTGCAGTACGCACCATCCGTGCTAGCGGTTTGCGGTTTTAAGCCATGTTGCCTTGCATGCGGCGTAGCTGCTAAAGTCCCGCCCCCTTCCCCACCCGGGCTACCTTCGTTTTTTGATCGAGGCAGTTATGGCAAGTCAGCGCGTTCGGTTCGCGTTTTACGCGTTGTTGGCGTTTGCGCTAGGACACGTGCAAGTAATTGACACACAGGCTCAACAATTCGGCAAGCCGGCTGCGCAGCGACAACAGCGGTCGCAAACGCGACCAGGCTCCATGCAGCGCAACAACTCGAATCAGGGAAGGCAAAATTACCAGTCCGCAAGACGAACAACGAGGGCACAGCCAACCGCACAAGCGCCGCAACCGGCACCGACGCCCATCGAAAACCTGCCGCCGGAAAAGCGGGCCGAGTTCTTGAAATTGATCGGCGCCAATTGGATCTGGTCACCGGCGTACACGAAGGATGAAGTGCCGGTCGGCGACTGCTACTTCCGCAAAACGTTCCAGGTAAACATCGCGGAAATCGCGCAGGTTCACGTCACGTGCGACAATCAATATGAGCTGTACGTCAACGGCCGCCTGGCGGGTCGCGGCAACGACTGGCGCAAGATGGATGTTCACGACATCAGCCCCTTGCTGGTGCATGGAACGAACGTCGTGGCGATCAAAGCCACGAACAGCGACGCCGGCGCCGCGGGACTCGTGGCTCGCGTGTTGGTCAAAGAAAAGGGCGGCACGTTCGAAAGCTACTCGTCCGACGGCAGTTGGCGCACCAGCGTCAAGCCGCAGGCCGATTGGATGCAAGCCCGCGTCCACGACAGCGACTGGCTGCCAGCGAAGGTCTACGGCCCGCTCGGCGGCGTGTTGCCATGGGGCGACGAAATCGTGATCGCCGACGAAGGCTCGCGATTTGTCATCGAGCCAGGATTTGTCGTCGATCGCCTGGTGACCGACGAACAGGCAGGCTCACTGATCGCGATGACGTTCAACGCCAGCGGCGATATCCTCGCTTCGCGCGAAGGCGCCGGACTCGTGCTCATTCGCGATAAAGACAAAGACGGCTCATTCGAAGCGGTCGAAAACTTTTCAAACGAAGTAAAAAACATTCAGGGCATTCTTTCGCTGGGCAACCGTGTGTTCGCTGTCGGCGATGGCCCCGAGGGGGGCGCGCTCTATCAAATTACCGATGCCGATGGCGACGGCCACGGCGAAAAGATCGTAGCGATGATCAAGTTTCGCGGCGTGATCGGCGAACATGGTCCGCACAAGGTTCGCATGGGTCCAGACGGCCTACTCTACTTGCTCTCCGGCAATTTTGCCCAGGTTGCAGCCCCTCTCGGTCCACACAGCCCCTACTCGACTCACTACGAAGGCGAAATGGTGTTGCCCCGTTACGAAGATCCACAGGGACATGCCGTGGGCCTGCCAGCGCCAGGCGGCACGATCTTGCGTACCGACATGGATGGCAGCTTTGTCGAAATGGTCGCGGGTGGCTTTCGCAATCCGTATGACTTCAGCTTTACCAGCGACGGCGAACTATTCACCTACGACGCCGACATGGAATGGGACAACGGCGCCCCCTGGTATCGACCGACGCGATTGATCCACGCGCCGCTCGGCGGCGAATTCGGCTGGCGCAGCGGCTGGGCCAAGTGGCCTGCTTACTACATGGATAGCTTGCCGGCCACGGCCGAGACGGGGCCCGGTTCACCAACTGGCATGGTCTACTACGATCACACCACCTACCCTGCACGGTTGCAGCATACGCTCTTCGTGGCCGATTGGGCCCAGGGTCATATCAACGCCGTCAAGCTGGAGCGCAACGGCGCATCCTACCAAGCGAAAATAACGCCGTTCTTGAAAGGACGACCCCTGAATGTGACGGCGCTCGATGTCGGCCCGGATGGCGCCTTGTACTTCGCCACGGGTGGACGCGGCACCGACGGCGGCATCTATCGCATTCGCTGGACCGGCAGCAATACCCCGAAGACGATTCGTTTCGGGCATGGAATCCAAGAAGCGCTGGATCAACCACAGCTCGAAAGCGATTGGGCGCGAGCTCGCATCGCCACAACCAAGAACAAGTTGGGAAGCCGCTGGCAGACTGAGTTGAATCGCATCCTCACCGATAAGCGGAACTCGCCCCATGATCGGTTGCGGGCGGTCGAACTGCTTACCTACTTCGGTCCGCCGCCGACTTCCGCGCTTCTTGTCGAGCTCTCACACGATGCCGATCCCGCGATGCGTGCGCGGGTCGCCCGCCTCATGGGTAGCCGATCGGATGAAACACTTTCCGAGCCACTTGTGAACATGCTGAGCGATCAGGACGCTTGGGTCCGCCGCGTGGCTTGCGAGTCGATCGCGCATCGTGGTATCGGCGCGCCGCCGGCAAAGCTCGTGGGACTATTGGCCGATCGGGATCGATTCGTCGCGTTTGCAGCTCGCCGAGTGTTGGAAAAGATGCCGGCCGACGAATGGCAAAACCAGGTCTTGTCGGCCAAGGCGCCGCGACCGTTCTTGCAAGGAGCGACCGGTCTCTTGGCGGCCTATCCGTCACATGACTTATCACAAATGGTCCTGGCTCGCTGCGAGGCGATACTCCGGGGCGAGGTGAACGAGCCTGGCCTGAAACGCGGACAGCTCAACGATACGACCTATCTGGATCTATTACGCGTCGTGCAACTCGCACTCATTCGTGGCCAGGTCAAGCCGACGGAAGTTTCAACTCTCTCGCAGCAGCTTCTGCGCGACTACCCAACCCGCGATGCCATGGCCAACCGCGAACTGGTGAAGCTGTTCGCTTACTTGAAACCGGCCGAAGCGCCTCATGCGATGGCTCAGCAATTGGCATCGAACATTCCAGATGTCGAAAAGCTGCACATCGCCGCTTACTTGCCGCGGATCACCGATGGCTGGCAAACCCAGGACAAGCTCGTCATGCTTCGTTACCTGGAACAGGTGCGCAGCATCGAAGGGGGCCACAGCCTGGCGGGCTACATCGAATACTTCGCTCGTGATTTCTTCGCCACACTCACGCTCGAAGAACGCAAGGACCTGATCGCGACCGGCGAGAACTATCCCACCTCGGCCCTCTCGGTGCTCGCCAAGCTGCCGGAAAACCCGGGGCCGGAGGTACTGAAGGAAATTCGTGATCTCGACAAACGGCTCGACGGCAAAACCGGCGAGCCGATTGCGCGACTGCGCGTCGGCATCGTGGCCGTGTTGGGCCGCAGCGGCGAGCAGGAATCACTCGCCTACTTGCGCGATTTGTATATCCAGCAACCTGAACGCCGCGCGCCCGTGGCAATGAGCTTGACGCAACACCCCGAAGGCGAAAATTGGGCGATCCTGGTCGACTCGCTCCGCACGGCAGAAGGCGAAGCGGCTCGTGAAATCCTCGGCACGCTCGCCCGCGTGGATCAACAGCCGGATAAATCGGAGCCCTATCGCAACACGATCCTGCTGGGATTGCGATTGCAAAACAACGGCGGCGAACTGGTCACTCAACTGCTGGAAAAGTGGGTCGGCCAAAAACTCTACCAGCCCAATGCGCCAATTGCCGAGCGATTAGCAGCCTGGCAGAACTGGTACGCAACGACTTTCCCTAACGAGCGGCCAGCCGAGCTTCCCAAGGAGTCGATACAGAACAAATGGAGCTACAACGAGCTGCTGAGCTTCCTCGATAGCCCCGAAGGCAAAACGGGCAGTCCGTCGCGTGGAGCGCAAGTCTTCCACGACGCTCAATGCGTCAGTTGCCATCGTTTCAATGGCCGCGGCGAACGCATCGGGCCAGACTTGAGCACGGTGTCACAACGATTCACACAGAAGGAAATTCTGGAATCAATCGTCTATCCAAACCAAGTCGTTTCCGATCAATACGCCAGCAAAATTGTCGTAGCTGCCGGAAAAACCTATACAGGAATCGCCGTGAAAAACGCCGACGGCGGAATGACGGTTCTGCAATCGGACGGACAAAAAATCCAATTGGCGGCGGCGGATATCGAAGATGTTCAGCCCAGCAAGCTATCGACGATGCCCGAGGGCCTGGCCAATCGATTGACGCTCGAACAAATCGCCGACCTGTTTGCGTACTTAATGAAAGCGCCCGAGCCGAACGTAGCAGCCCGTCCCTCGGCCAAAGTACGATAAACCTTGTTCAGCCAACGAGTTAAATGCTGCTAAACCGCTTGGCTTGGTCAGGAAAAAGTCCAGGATCGACTGACGAATCTGGCCGAAAAAAATCACTTGACCGGCTTCGTCAATCAATCTAACCTCAGTTTGAATAGTCAGTAACTTCAGCGGAACAAGCGGATAACAGCCATGCAGAAATCTCTGCGAAAAGTTGCAAGCTATATGCAACGCGTGCTGCTATCCACGCTTTTTTTGATGATGGCTAGCGGAATCGGGGGGCCGCTTCTGATCTTTCCCGAATCTCGCTCGAGTGCGACACAGGAAACTGTGCCACTGAGCGAGCATCAGGAAGAATTTACCACGATGAGCCGCTTCGATCACGAGCGGCATATGAAGTTAGAACAACGCCTTTTGGCGACCATCTTCGAGGCTCCCTCTCACAGCCTCGGCCACACGCAAAACGCCGTGTTACAGGCCCCCACTGGTCATCGACTCTCGAATGGCCTCTTAGCGCCGCTTACTTGTTGATTCTCGGTCTCCGAATCGATTGAACCACAACGTAAGTTTCTGATTCGACACAGACGATCTTTATCGGCAAATTCGCGCCGCGAATTGTCTTTGCTCGCACTGTCAGGTTGTTTCGATGCGGCTGCTCATAAGCCGAGAGCCTAGCGCTCTCGCCAGCAAGCCGCATGCGACGAAAGACAGTGCGAACATACAGAAGGAGCATCCGCATGTATCGCCTTATTCGAGGTATTCATCAGTTTCGAGAAAACATCTTCCCTCAGCGCCGCGAGAAGTTCGAGGCGCTGGCCCATGGACAACGGCCGTCGACATTGTTCATCACCTGCTCAGACTCGCGAATCGTGCCCGAAATGCTCACGCAAGCCGAGCCAGGCGAATTATTCGTGCTGCGAAACGCCGGCAATCTGGTCCCCCCGGCGTCGGCCACGCTCAGCGGCGAAGCCGCCACGATCGAATACGCCATCCGCGTGCTCAAGGTGGAAGATGTAATCGTGTGTGGTCACTCACACTGCGGAGCGATTGCCGGTTTATTGCAGCCCCAGTCGCTTGCTGGGCTTCCGGCCGTGGAGAAATGGCTCGAACATGCCAACCAGGTATGCCACGAGATCGCGGACGAGAACCTGATGATCGACGGCGACGACGACCTGCTGACGTCGGCCGTGAAGTCCAATATCGCCGTGCAGCTCAATCACCTGCGAACTTACCCGACTGTCGCCGAAGCGGAAGAGCGCGGCGAGTTGCGCTTGCATGGCTGCTTCTATCGATTCGAAACCGGTGAAGTGACCGCGTTCGACGATTCGCAACGACGGTTCCTATCAATCAACGAGTACCTGGAAAACGACATGGCGAACGTGGCTTAAGACGCCGGACGCATGCAGTTTCTCCTACTACACAACATCTTCTACCCGTGATCATTGGAGCATGGCCGTGTTTGCAAAGACGGAATCCGAACCAGGTTTTCTTTCCACGCTGAAGTTCGACATTCCCGCCTCGATCGCCGCGTTTCTGGTCGCGTTGCCGCTATGTATGGGCATCGCGATCGCGTCTGGCGTTCCGGTGGCGGCCGGTTTGATCACGGGCATCGTGGGAGGAATTGTCGTCGGGGCGCTCGCGGGCTCGCCGCTGCAAGTGAGTGGTCCCGCCGCCGGATTGACCGTCGTTGTGTATGAGATCGTGAGCGCGCATGGCATGGCGGCGCTAAGCCTCGTCGTGTTGGGCGCGGGATTGCTGCAAATCCTGGCAGGGTTCTTCAAGCTCGGTCAGTGGTTTCGCGCGGTGTCGCCCGCAGTGATTCATGGCATGTTGGCCGGCATCGGCGTATTGATCTTCGCCAGCCAGTTCCATGTCATGGTCGATGATAAACCGAAGGAAAACGGCATTCGCAATCTGATCACCATTCCACAAGCGATCGCCAAAGGGTTGCCCCTGCCCGAGGCCAGCACGGCTGAACAACGAGAATTTCGCACCCAGTTATTGAAAGAAGTCGGCACGCTCCACAATCAACAAATCTCGCTGCGTGACGCGATCGCCGCGGCCCAGGCCGCCGACCCACAGGCCCATGACAACTCGCCGGTCGCCGCAACGCCAGAGATGATTGCCCAACAAACGGCGATCACCGCCGGAGTGCAACAAACGCTCGACCAGATCTCTAAGAACAGCGCCGACCTGACCGATCCGACCAAAACAAGTGCGGCTGCACAAGCGGCCAGCGAAAAGAGCACGCTTGCTCTTACGAGGATGCAGAGCGCCAGCCCAGAAGCCGACCTGGAAAGCCAACAAGCGGCGCTCAGCAGCCTGGAATCGCTGCTGGGAAGTCTGAAAAACCATCAGTGGGCGGCAAAAGTCGGCATTGTCGCGATTTGCGTACTCCTGCTCTGGCAAAAGTTTGCGCCGAAGCGATTGAAGGTCATTCCCGCGCCGCTCGTCGCCGTGGCTGGTGCTGCCGTGGCCGCATATTTGTGGAGCTTGCCCGTTCTTTATGTCGAAGCACCGGATAATTTGTGGACGGCCATTCAATTGCCGTCGCTTGCGATCCTCCAGCAGGGCCATCTAACCATGCTGATCGAAGCGATGCTGGTCATGGCGCTCATCGCCAGCGCCGAGACGCTGCTCTGTGCAACCGCTGTTGATAAGATGCACGGCGGGCCACGAACCAACTACGATCGCGAGCTGCTTGCACAAGGCCTCGGCAATTCGATCTGTGGCCTCGTGGGCGCGCTCCCCATGACGGGCGTGATCGTCCGCAGCGCGGCCAACGTGCAGGCAGGAGCAAAAACTCGCAAAAGCGCGATGCTTCACGGCGTGTGGCTGTTGGTGTTTGTCTGCTTCCTGACTCCCGTGTTGCGCATGATTCCAGTCGCTGGCCTCGCGGCCGTGCTGGTCTATACCGGTTATAAACTGGTCAACTTCCGACACATCGTCGAATTGAAAAAGTATGGTTGGAGCGAGGTCGGAATCTACCTGGCAACGCTCGTTACGATCGTGGGAACCGATTTGTTGACGGGCGTGATCGTCGGCATAGGCTTGTCGGCTGTCAAGCTGCTCTACATGTTTGCCCATCTGCAAACCGAGATCACCCATGACCCACAAGGAAAAAAGTGTACTCTCGCGTTAAATGGTGCAGCCACGTTTCTCCGCTTACCACGACTAGCGGCGGCGCTTGAGCGCGTGCCTGCCAACGCCGAGCTGCACGCCGATTTGCAACAGTTGAATTACATCGATCACGCCTGCTTCGACCTGCTGATGAATTGGGCCAAGCAACACGAAGCGACCGGCGGAACGCTCGTAATCGACTGGAACTCGTTGCATGCTCAGTTCGAGCGAGAAACAGCGCCACTGGTCGGTAAACGCGTCGCCTAAAATTGCGACAGATGTTTAGCGGCGGCGCCCACGCCGCATCTCCCACCAACACGCTTACAGATTACAAAAGCAGCAAACGCTCAGAAGTCGTACGCCATGCGCGTCCCGACCCCATAAACCCAACCATCACCCAGGTCTCCTGCTAGCGCAGCGTCACGATGCGTCGCGAAGTAGTCGAACTGGAACTTCAAGTTGGGATTGAGAAACCAGTTTAGACCGCACGTAGCATTGTGCAAGATGCCGCCGTCGAGCGTGTTGTCGTTGAGATCGAGAAAGTTGTATCGCGCGCCGATCTGCCAGGCGCCCGGCCCGCTGGCAACGTAGCCCCGGCGGAAATAGAAGTTATTATTCGGAATCACCCGGTCGAAAACACCGGTCGCCTTGTTGTAGTTATCATGCTCGCC
>CAZGMU010000049.1:8768-18074 GCA_964526975.1 uncultured Planctomycetaceae bacterium | reverse complement strand
CGAGGTGGAGCGATACCTGGCCGCCTTGTCGCGCGAGATTGAGTTGGTAAGCAAGCTTCCCGTGATGGGTGGTCGACCGTTTCGATTTGTCTATTTTGGCGGCGGCACGCCGTCATTTTTGAGCTCACGGCAACTGGAACGGCTGGTCGAGCGGCTACGGGCGAATGTTTCGTGGGAAGCGGCGGAAGAAGTCACGTTTGAATGTGAACCGGGCACTCTCTCAGAGGCTAAGGTCCACACGCTCCGCGAAATCGGCGTGACGCGGTTGAGTCTCGGGGTCGAGCATTTTGACGATGCGATTCTTGAGGCCAACGGGCGGGCACACGAGTCGCCGGAAATTTACAAAGCGTGGCCCTGGATCAAGGCGGCCGGTTTCTACAACACGAACATCGATCTGATTGCCGGCATGGTCGGTGAAACCTGGGATAAGTGGCGGGACGCCGTCCGCCGGGCGATCGAGCTCGATGCCGATAGCGTGACCATCTACCAGATGGAGTTGCCATTCAATACGGTCTACTCAAAGGACATTTTGGGCGGCGTGATCGAAACGCCCGTCGCCGATTGGGCGACCAAGCGGGCCTGGGTGGATTATGCGTTCGATGAACTCAAGTTGGCCGGCTACAGCGTTTCAAGTGCCTATACGATGGTGAAGGATCCCAAACGCGTGAACTTCAGCTACCGCGACAACCTGTGGCAAGGGAGCGACCTGCTATCGACGGGCATCGCCAGCTTTGGCCACGTTGGCGGGGTTCACTATCAGAACCAACCGGAGTGGGAGCAGTACTGTGGCACGCTCGAGGTCGGAGAGCTGTCTCTATCGCGCGGCTTGCGGTTGTCGGACCACCAGCGGCTAGTGCGTGAGATGATTCTGCAACTGAAACGGGGCTATCTGAACATCGACTACTTCCGCAGCAAGTTCGGCTGCGACATCGTCGAGCAGTGGCCGGATGCGTGGGCCGAGTATGAGCAGGAAAGGCGTTGCACGATCGATCGTGGTATAGGCCGAATCGAGCTAACCCGCGATGGTTTGTTGCAGGTCGATTCGATGTTGCCGGCGTTTTTTGAGCCGCAGTTCCAGGGGGTGCGGTATACGTAGAACGCCCTGCGGTTTATTGGGTGGGCTGGGCTGGTTGGTAGTGATCGGCGTGGTCGCCGACGCTAAGCGGGGACTGCAATGAAGCTGTGGTGTTGTTACCGCACGGTGGCAGTTTCGTATGTTCGCTGGGAGCTGCCATTTGAGCTGCCGGCCGTTTTTACCTGATCGTTGGCAAGTGCGATTTGGTAGAGTTTCTGGCCGTGCGGCGTTGGATAATGGCCTGTGACGCAAGCGCGGCAGAGGTCCTCGGTGGGCCGATCAAGTGCTCGGGCGATGGCTTCCACCGGCAGATAGCGGAGCGAATCGGCACCCAGTTCGCGGGCCATATCGGCAAACATCTCTTCCTGTGGCCGGTTCTGTTGCATGAACGGGGGAGCGAAGAGCTCGGCGACGGTCGACATATCGATTCCGTAGAAACACGGAGCGATAATCGGCGGGCAGGCAACGCGCACGTGGATTTCCTTGGCCAGCCCGACGGTTCGCATCCGCGAGATGAGAACCCGCATCGTCGTGGAACGCACGATCGAATCCTCAACAAGCAGGACGCGTTTGCCCTCGAGCACTTCGCGGAGCGGCGTGTATTTGGACGAGGCCTTGTTTGCCCGTGTGCCGGAGCCTTCGATAAACGTTCGGCCCGTGTAGCGGTTGCGGATGAGGCCCTCGACGCTGGGCACGCCGAGCTGGTAGGCCATGGCATCGGCTGCGCACTTGCTCGTATCGGGAACCGGAACGACGACGGTGTTCTCGTCGATCGTAATGTCTTCGAGCCGCGCCAGTTCTTCGCCCAGCGACTTGCGTGCCAGGTAAACGCTACGGTCGTCGAGCGTGCTGGCTACGTTGGCAAAGTAGATCCACTCGAAGAAGCAGTGCGCCCGGCGGGGGCTGTCGGCGAACCGCTCGATTTTGATTTCGCCGCCGTTGATCGAGAGCATGTGCCCCGGCTCTAGCGACCGGATACTTTCATGGGAAAATCCCAGGTTCAAGAGCGCGACGCTTTCGCTGGCCGCGGCCATGAGTGGGCCTTCGATAGCATAGCACAGCGGACGGAACCCCCAGGGATCGCGAGCGAGCACCATTTCGCCGAGCGCGTTTAGCAATACCAGGCAGTAGGCGCCGTCGAATCGACGAGCGACGTTGCGCATCACTTCCACGAGCGGCGGCCGCTTGTCGCCGGATAGCTCGCGGCTGATCTCGTGCATGATGATTTCGGTATCGGTCGTGCGCGAGAGATGATGATCATCATCCGCGAGTAGCTTGTCGCGCAGCTCGGCATAATTGGCCAGTTGCCCATTGAAAGCGAAGCTGAACCACTTGTGCTTCTGCAGATGGTGTCGCTCGAAGGGCTGGGCATAATTCACGTCATCCTGGCCGCAGGTGGCGTAACGAACGTGGCCAATCGCGGCCCGACCGGCGAGGCGCGACATAATGGCCTCGGCCTGATCGCGGTGGCCTAATTGAAATACCTCGCTCACGGTGCCGACGCCGCGGAAGGTGTCGAGCAGTTGCTGCCGGTTGGGGCGGTAGCTCGTCATGCCGGCCGAAAGCTGGCCGCGGTTTTGCACGTCGAGCAGGATTTTTGGAATTAGTCGCGAAACTTCTTCGGGGCCTTGGGCGGGGCACAATGGGCTGACAGCCGTTCCCGGCAGATGGTAAACGGCGGCAAGTCCGCACTCGTGATGAAGCTGGCTCATGGAATCCGTAACCTATGCCCGAGTATCTCCGAAACTCGGAAAATGCGATGCCTGACCGCCCGAGACTCAAATGTAAAGAAACAAGAGGCCGCGCTGCGACGCGTCACCCGGCTAATTGGGAGACGTTCAGGAGTTCCGGGTGGCACGCCCTGAGTCTTCGAAGGGCGTGGAGTTGTCCGATTCGGGTAACCCGCGCCCTTCCCAAAGGCGCCAGGGCGTGCCACCCATATCGTTCGAATTTCCCGGCCACTCGTCGGTTAATTCTAAAGGGAACCACGCCGAGCCTCAACTACTGGTGCGCTCGGTCGCTAGAGAACGACGCATTTTGGGGCGTATTTAGATGAGTTTACCCCTGCGATTGGGGTGGCGTGACCGCAGGTTCGTTATTGGCTTCGAGTTCTGCCACCCGTTGGCGCGCGGCCTGCACTTTCAACTCGAGGAAGCGGAAGTCGTTGCCGCGGAACCGCAAAAGGGCGTTGCGCTCGGCCCGCAGATTGTTGAGGCGGAGCTCGGCGGCCGTGCGGCAGACCTTCAAGTTTGCAATGGTTACCGGAAACGGCTCGCCGATCGTGAATCGCGTGTACGGACGGAACGACTCGATTTGTGCCTTGTAGCCTTTGATTTCTGTTTCCGCCATCTCGATCTCAAGGTTCAGCTCGCGTTGCTGGCGAGGGAGCTCGATTTGCCAGTAGTTCTGTAGTTCCATTTTTGCTCGCGCCAGCTCAAGCCGGGCAGCTACTCGCTCTTCGCGCGAGGCGGGGCTTTGAGCAAAGGATAGCGAAACGGCGCTGGTTGCAACCAAGACCAAGGAAAAGATGGCGAGAGAGAATTTCATCGCTGGCCTCTAACGACAGAAGAGATGGGGAGGAGAGGCGACCAAGCGCGAGACGATTGGCCTGAGTTTTCAGGCTAGTTAGGCTCCGAGAAGCCAGCAAATTCGCGTTGCTTTTTGGCAACGCCCGGCTTCGCCGGCCGCCGCGCGAACCCGGCGGCCGGCGTAAACGTCATAACCGAACCGTGAGCACGCCTTTTTATCCCCGACAATGGAGGACCATGCGGTGACCCGTGAGCGAGAAATCCTGACCGATCGGCTGCAACTACTGCCGCCGGCGTTGCACGACGCGAAGGAGATCTTTGCGCGCTACGGACAGGACCCCGCTATCAGCCGCTACATGAGCTGGGTGCCCCATCGATCGCTCGAAGACACGATTTGCTTTTTGGGCAAGATCATCAGCGATAATGCGGAGGGGCGGAGCTACACCTTCTTGATCCACTCGCGCCGATCGGGCGAGCTACTCGGTTCGGTCGGCGGAGCGATCGACCGGCACCGGATGCAGTTCGGCTACTGTCTGGCGCGCGATGCCTGGGGGCATGGATACGCGACAGAAGCCGCGACCGCTTTTATCGCCGCCGCGCTGCGCCTTCCCGAGCTTTGGCGAATTCAGGCGTTTTGCGACGTCGAGAATAAGGCCTCGGCGCGAGTTCTGGAGAAGAGCGGACTTAAACACGAAGGTATTCTGCGCCACTACATGGTGTTGCCGAATATGGGCGATGCGCCGCGCGATATGCACTGCTATGCGAAGGTGCGCGCGGAATCGGGTGCTATCGCGCTTGCTGGTTGAAGCTCAGAGCTAACGCGGTCGACGCGGCGCTACACTCGGGATTTCACCCTCTTCGGCCATGCCATGCCCGTGTACCGCGACATCCGGAATCTCGTCAAAGTCCACGAGCTCATGGATATTTCCCATGATAGGACGAGCGACGAAATTGCCGTCGGCGGGGTGGATCTCCATCGGCACGCCATGCGTCGGGAAGAGCATGGTCGATTCGATATGGGCGCTGACGTCGCTCCCCGCCACGGCGGAAAGCCGGAACGAGGCCAGGATTCGTTGTAGTGCGATCCGAATGACGGCTGTCGCGAGCGGTGCGCCGATGCACAAACGCGGGCCGGCGCCGAAGGGATGGTACGCATATGGGCTCGGGCGCAAGGTACGCCAACGATCAGGATCGAATTTCTCTGGCTGCGGATACAAGTCGGCCAGGTGATGCGTGATGATTGGCGTGAAGACGATTCCCGTGCCGCGTGGCAGATCGAACGGGCCAAGCTGCACTCCTACGCTGTTGATGCGCTGCGAGTAAGCCGAGGCGGGCAGCAGCCGCATACTTTCCTTGATCACTCGGTCGAGGAGCGACAGGTCTTCCCCTTTGGGAAGCGAACCGACCGCCTTAGGAGCAGATTGATCGGCGGCGTGCGAGTCGTTTAGTTCATGCCATAATTCCCGCATGACCGATGGATGCTGAGCCAGCAGGAGCAACGTCCAACTGAGCGAGTGGGCAGTGGTCATGTGGGCGGCACCGAAGAGCACGGCTGCCTGGCCGACTAGTTCCTCGTCGCTCAGGCCGCCCGCTTCGTCGTGCGAGCGGACCAGAATTGACAGGACGTCGTTCCCCTGCTCGCTGCTTTCGCGACGTCGGCGGATCATGCTCATGACCTCGCCTTCGAGGTCGTCGGCAAATTGCAGTAGTTGTTCGTAGCCTTCTGTGAACTGCTCGTTGGGCACTAGCGCGCCGACGCCCACTTGATGGTTAAGCGAGACCCAGCGGGCGATCATGTCGCCCAGCCGGCAGGCGGCTTCGGGGTCGTCCATGCCGAAAAGAATCGTGCTGGTTACGCGGAGCATGTATTGCCGCATTTCCTCGGCCATATCGCGAACTTCACCCACGCGCCAAGTGGCAAGCAACTCATCAGTCAGTCGGAGGATCGTGCCGCCATATTGGCTGATGGCTCGCAAGCTGAACGGTTCTTTGACGATACGGCGATTGCGGCGGTGCTGCTCTCCATTCATCGCCAACAGGCCGGACGTGCAGCGGCGCTGAGCGGATCTCCGTGGACCGCGGATCGCAAAAAATCTGGCATGAAACCGCTCTGGATCCGACAAAACCTGCTGGTTGTATTCTGGGCTGAACAACAGTACGACACGTTGTCCAGCTTCTTCGATTGCAGCGATCGGCCCATGCTGCTCATGCAGGCGACGGAGATTCCCTAGCAAATCGCTAGAAAACTCCGCAAAACCAATATTGCTGATCGGTAACGCATTTTCTTCGCGCGCAAATTCTACGGGAGCTGATTGGACGGACAGATCGGCGGCGGCCATGGAAAACCTTGGAAGGAAATCATGCCGGTTTCACCGGAGGTAGCAGCTTCCCCATCCCTGGAAGTGCTGGCAACGCTAGCGGAGATAGCGGCGACAAAGAAAACCCAGTCTTCTTCATCGTCGCATTTTACCTGGATTAACTCAAAATAACAAGATTGTCGCGATGAATAACCTCATCATGGGGGCAGTGGCCAAGGATCGTAACGATTTCATCGGTTGCTCGGCCGGCGATTCGCCGTAGTTCGTCGGAGCCATAGTTTGTCAGTCCACGGGCGAACTCCTTACCATTTTCGCGACACAAGGAAACCACGTCCCCTTTCTGAAAGTCGCCGTCCACCTGGCGGGCCCCTACAGCTAAAAGGCTTCTGCCTTGCTGCTTGATGGCCTGCTCGGCACCGGCATCAAGTCGAATCTGGCCACAGGGTTGCGCGGTGAGACCGATCCAGCGTTTGCGCGAGGTGACTGCCGGGCCGGTGGCCAGGAAAAGCGTTCCAATCGGTTTGCCGGCGAGGACATCGGTGATAACGTTCGGGCGTTTTCCATTGGCGATCACGACGTTTTCGCCGGCAAGGGTAGCCAGCCGAGCGGCCTCGAGCTTACTTGCCATGCCCCCTTTGCTCAGATGGTTCACGCCTGTGGTAACGGCGGGGGCTTGTTGCTGAAAATCGCGGATGGTCGTATCGAGTTGCTTTACCGTGGGGATGACTAATGCTCCCGGCGTGGAAGGATGACGATCGTAGAGTCCTTCGACGTCTGAGAGCAAAATTAAGAGAGGGGCTCGCAATAGATTCGTGACCATGGCGGCCAGCCGGTCGTTGTCGCCTACGTTTCGTTGTAATTCGTCGACGCGAACCGTGTCATTTTCATTCACGATCGGCAGGGCGCCGTATTCGAAGGTGGCTAGAAGGGTGTTGCGGACATTCAGATACCGAGTGCGGTCGTTGAGGTCGTCGGCGGTGAGGAGGATCTGAGCGGCATGGCGCCCATGGACTTCCAGAGCCCGGTTGTAGGACTCGATCAAGCGGCTTTGCCCGACCGCCGCGACAGCCTGCAAATGGGCCAGGTCCGATGGCCGAGCGGCCAGCTTCAATCGGCCCATTCCCGAGCCGACCGCCCCGCTGCTGACCAGCACTACGTGCCGCCCTTGCTGCATTAGCTGCACGAGTTGTTCGGCGATCGCGGTTATCCGGTCCTGATCCAAAGTGCCATCTTCGTGTGCCAATACACGAGTACCGACTTTGACCACGACGGTTTTCGAGCGGGTGGCAATTTCTTGGCGAGATGGATCGATCATGGAACGGAGGCAGCGCCGGCTGCCGACTTGGCAGAAAGTTCTAGCAAAATCAGGCAGGGCTAAGCACGCGAATTTCAACCCCGGCGATAAGACCTGTCGCGCTCTCACGAAACCGCTGCATGTGGGGAGCCGCCAAGTGTGCCCGCAGGGCGGCCGGATCCTCCCATTTTTCGACAACGGTCAACAGATCGGCCCGGGCCGGTGGCTGACCATCGACGATGCCTTCTAGATCGACCGCGGTTCCATATTCAATGCACCCTGCCTCGGCGCGGACTTCAGGAATAAGGGTGCTAAACAGCTTCAACACATCCTCTCGCCGACCGGGAGCCGTGCTAATCGAGGCTACCACATGAATCATTTCTTCCACCGTTTAATTACTGACAGGGTATTTTGCCACTATTGTGGCGCGAGCGGCCAAAGTTACACGATAGTGGAACGTTTTGGTTGTTAGAAGTGATCGTAGGCCGGGTTTTCTTTTGCCATAATACGGATTCGTGCCCTTGACGATGTACGCCCGTATATTATAGTGTAAGGTTAGTGCGACGAACCTGGGAATTGTACAGAGCAAAATTGCTTCGCCCTAGTTCGTCTGGTGGTCTATTTTTCAACCCGATCGACGGAGTGCGATCATGTCTGTGGCAGCCCTTACTTCCCGGCAACGCGAAGTATTTGACTTTATTCGCGAAAAAATCAACGGCCGTGGCTATGGCCCGACGGTGCGTGAAATCGGCGACAATTTCAGCATAGCCTCGCCCAATGGCGTGATGTGCCATCTGAAGGCGCTCGAGAAGAAGGGGCTAATTATCCGCGAGCCGAACATGTCGCGGGCGATTCAAATTGCCGACGCGTACCGTGATGACGGCGGCATGCCGCTGGTAGGCCAGATCGCGGCCGGCAACCTGACCGAGGCGATCGAACAGGCCGATCGGTTCGACTTCGAGGATTGGTTCCCCCAGCGAAAGAACCAGTTTGCCCTCAAAGTGAAGGGAGACTCGATGATCGAGGCCCAAATCGCCGACGGCGATATTGTGATTTGCCGCCGTGCTCGTACGGCCCACAAGGGCGACATCGTCGTGGCGATTACCGACGAAGGCGAGGCTACGCTGAAGTATTGGTATCCCGAGGCGAATCGTGTTCGTTTGCAGCCGGCCAATTCTTCGATGAAGCCGATTTACAGCAAAACCGCCCAGGTGCTTGGAATCGTGACGGGCGTGGTACGCCGCGTTGCCTAGCGATATAGCCGGCCCACTTTGGGTCGGTTCGGTGCGGACGCTTGCCATGTTTTCGCTGCTTGGTATGGAAAGCCTGAACAGGTTCCTCTTCATGACAGAAGCCTTGCGGAGGCTATAAGCATTAGGAGTGTTGTGATGCTCTTGAGGTCCCGCTCGGCTCGCGGGACCTACTTTTTCGACCCATGATGGGTCGGCTATTTGGTTTGGCGGAGTCTGGGCCGTTGCGTATTTGCGGGCGCTTCGTTATTCTCACGGTTCCTTGTGTCACCACCCTTTTAGGCTAGTCAGATGTCGCTTTCCAATTACACCAAGGATGGGATTCTCACCGTCGTCTTCGACGATGCCCGTATCCTTGATGAAACCAAACTCGAGGAACTTGGTCGCGAACTGACTGAGATGCTGAACAAAACCACAGAAGAACGAGTTATTCTCGACTTCCGCAATGTGAAGTTCATGTCGTCGTCGATGCTGAGCAAGCTGGTGGCCGTCAATCGGAAGGCCGGCGAGTTCAAGGTCAAGCTGAAGCTCTGCTCGATTGACCCTGAGATCCGGCAGGTGTTCAAGATCACGAAGCTGGATAAGCTGTTCGATATCGAAGCGGATGAGGCCGCTGCCCGGGCCGCGTTCATGAAGCGCGGTTGGTTCGGTTGATTTTGAGATGCAGCCGGCGCAAGCGGTCGCTACGACGCCAGTTCAAAGCGGGTTGGTCGGCTGTATAGCTTTTCGCGTGTCGCCCACAGGCCGGCCGAGGGCGTGGGAATGAAATAGTAACGCTCGCCGTCGGCGGTTGTGTTCCAGCCCTGCTTGCATTTATCGGGCCGATACCGAGCGATCGTTT
>CAZGMU010000049.1:1554-8758 GCA_964526975.1 uncultured Planctomycetaceae bacterium | reverse complement strand
TCGTCGATGTCGGCGTAGCGGAAATTGACGCCTTCGATTTCCGCTTTGTTCATGTGGCCAGGCGCGTAGGTGATGGTGAATCGCCCTTCGCTCGAACCATGCATGAGGTGAGCAGTGGCGTGGGCCAGGTCTTGCATGTCGGCATTCGTGCGGTACTGCTCCATGACGCGGGGAGTGCCCACATAGCCATACTTGCGGATAAAAGCGTCCACTTCCGGCTGTTCACCGAACCTCTTCAGGCCAGGAGCGATCACGACCAGTTCGCCATCGTCCTCAAGAGCCATTCGAGTGCGATAGACGCTTTTGTTGGCCACCCAGGTACTGAAAAACTCGTCGCCTTGCATGACGCAAACGATTTTTTTGACCGGCTCGTCGAAGAGCGTGATGTTCTCTTCGCGCGACTGCCGGGCCGCGCTGAGGTAGGTATCCAGATCGTCGCCGACGTGAACACCCGTGTGGACCAGTTGATCATTCGAGTTTCGGGCTAAAACGACCTGCACATACAAATCGGGCAGGTTCCCCAGATATTCTTCTTCTGCATGGTTGAAGCAGGCCCGTAGCGGCGTGATCAGATTGCCCAGGTTGTTTTCGATGCCGCACGAGGCGGCCGCCATATGGGCCGCGCAGATCGAGTTTTTGCTGCCCAGGCCGATGAAATAGTTTTTGTTGTGATTGGCGAAGCCGAGAACTTCGTGGGGGACGACGTGTCCGACGTTGATAATCAGGTCCCAGCCGCCTTCCATGAGCATGCGATTAAGTCCGATGGGAATGGCCCAGTTTGCGGCCCCCTGGCTGACCTCATCGACAAACCGGGCAGGCACTTCACCGATTTCGACACAGCCGTCCCGCCAATCATGCGCGTGAATATGGTCGTTCGGAATCGAGCCGAACATGGTCCTGTTTTCTTCCGGCGTATGGGGCACGTGTTGACCGAGGGTCGGGATCACATGCACGTCGGCTTCGCCGGAGAGCAGGTTGTAGAGTATCTCGGTGAGCCGGCCGGCGCCGGAGTGCATCCGCGTAATATCCGGCGGGAGCAATAGCACCCGTTTTGGCTTGGCACAAATCCGTTTTCGTGCCTCAGCGACGGTCTCTTCCATCAACTGTTGGAGGCGATTCCAGGAAATTTCAGGGGCACGTTCGCTGATCCAAGGCATGTTCAGTCCGTCTGTTTTGATGCTCGGTTAATCTCCCGGACCGCGTGGCGGTCCGGCTATTAGGTGGTGCGATTCTGATATCACCGAACACATTGTAAACATTTTTTGCTGCTGATCCATTGACAGGTCGCATTGGATTATTGTATTAATTGATTAATACAAATGGCGGCCTTATGCAGATTCACATTTCCACTGGCGATGGCGTACCGATCTACCTGCAAATCGTGAACCAGATCAAGTACCTGGTCTCTTCTGGCCGACTGTCGGCCGGCGATGAACTACCCCCGATTCGCACGTTGGCCGAGAAACTGGTCGTGAACCCGAATACGGTAGCGCGGGCTTACCGTGAGTTGGAAAACGCCGGCGTGGTGGAGAAGCGCCGAACGGCCGGCACTTACGTTACGGACCAAGGTTCGCCGCTGGCGCGCCGTGAGCGCGTCAAAATTCTGACGGAACGAATCGACGCGTTGTTGGTCGAGGCCCGCCAGATGGATATAGCGTTCGAGGAGGTCGTCAAACTCGCCGAGCGGCGACACGCGGCCATGTTATCCACGTCTCCAGAGAACTGAAGCCATGGACCATTCCACTGTTTCGCAATCGCCATCCGTTGTCGAAATCCGCCGACTCAGCCGGCAATTTGGCGCCAACAAAGCGCTCGACGACGTTTCGTTGACCGTTCCAAGAGGTGGTGTCTTCGGCCTGATCGGCGGCAACGGCGCCGGTAAGACGACGCTCATCAAACACATCTTGGGAATGCTTCAGGCGAAGTCCGGCGCGGTTCGCGTATTTGGACTCGATCCCGTGGAAAATCCGGTCGGAACGCTGGGACGAATTGGCTACTTGTCGGAGGATCGTGATCTCCCGGACTGGATGCGCGTCGGCGAGCTCATGCGGTACACGCAGGCATTTTTCCCCACCTGGGACGAAGCCTATACCGAGGAGTTGCGGCAGATGTTCGATCTCGACGCGAAGGCGAAGATCAAATCTCTGTCACGTGGGCAAAGAGCCCGCGCTGGTTTGCTCGCGGCGCTGGCGCACCGACCAGAGCTATTGGTTCTTGATGAACCGTCGTCTGGACTCGATCCGGTGGTTCGTCGCGACATTTTGGGAGCGATCATCCGCACCATCGCCGACGAAGGCCGCACGGTTCTCTTTTCGTCGCACTTGCTGGATGAGGTCGAACGCGTGGCCGATCAGGTGGCGATTATCCACAAAGGCCGGTTGGTTTTGACTTCGTCGATGGACGAAATCAAAGACACGCATCGACGGGTGACGCTCCGCTTTGGTCAGCCGGTCGAAACGCCGCCGGCGCTAGTGGGCACGTTGTCCTATTCCGGGCAAGGGATGGAGTGGACGTACATCTGCAACGGCGAGAGTCCACAACTACGGCGGGCAGCGGAAGCGATTGGCGCGACGGTGGTCGGTGATACGGCCCTGTCGCTCGATGAAATCTTTGTTTCTCACGTGGCAGTCTAACTTGAGTAGCTTGTGAGGGAGCCGATCATGAGAAGCATTCCCGTTGTGATGACCTGGGAGGTTTTGCGGCGAAGCCGGTGGGCATTGGTGCTAATGCCGCTCGTATCCGTTGCTTTGCCAACGCTTGTCCTGCTCGCATTGCGAGGCACCGGGACCATTGAATCGAACGATCCCAGCATCCTGATGATTGAAGCCCTCATGCTGCAGTTTGCAATATTCAACTGTGGTGCTGGCCTGTACGGCGCACATGGAAAGATGTCCTGGATCTACACGTATCCGGCCCGAACAACCGAGCTCGTTGCGTGGCGCATGCTCCCGATGATGCTTCTCATTACGTTGCAGGTCGCCGTGAGCACTTGGATCTTGAATCAGACTTTGGGGCTCGAGTGGGCAATCTGGGGACCGGCCATTTTTGCAGCGGTTGCCCTCTCGGCGGTGATGGCGGTCGCCTGGCTTGCCGAAGAATCGGTCGGTTGGCTGACTGTCGGGCTGGCCGTCGTGGCAGCCACGCTTGGCATGTGGTTTCAAAGTCGATTTGGAGCGGCCTTTTCCAACCCGACGCATTCGTGGCAGCGAGTGACGGTAGGCGAGGTATTCGCCATGCTGACAATGACCATGCTGTTCTACGGGGTGGGTGTGTTTGCGGTCGCTCGCAACCGCCGCGGCGAGCCGCCCATCTCGATTGGGATAACCAACTGGATTCGACGGATCTTGGACTTTGGTGTCGCGGAAAGACCGCAGTTTGCGACTCCGCTTCAGGCCCAACGCTGGCTGACCTGGCATCGTAACGGTTGGGTGATGCCACTACTGGCCGGCGCAGCAATTTTTGTGGGGGTGGTTATCTGGACGTTCACGAGCCGCAATGCGGTGGATCTGTTCCAGGCGGTTTTTGCAGGTGGGTATGCGCTGGGTATGCTGGGTTTTGCCGGCGCCCTGCTCTTCGGAAATACGGCGCTGAACGAGTCGACCTACATCATGGGGCACTTTCAAGCGACTCGACCTCTCTCCGATTCAGCGATGGCACGCGCGCTCCTCCAAAACGTGACCAAGAGCGTTTTCCTCGCATGGTTGGTTTGGCTGGTGGCGTTTCTGATCCTATGTGTCTGTTTGGTGGCAACAGGCAATGGCGAAGCGATCAGGCTTCCGGAAGGGGCGCGTTGGTGGTTCTTTCCGGCCACTTTCTTAAGCCCTTGGGCCGCTACAGGAATTCTGATGACGATTTTTCTAGTTGGCCAACCGAATCTTGTCGTTCGATTGGCGTTCATGGCTCCGTTCCTTTTTATTACTTCGACCATTGCATCCCGGTTTCTGTTTTCTCGTGAGACACAAGTGATCGTAGATCGCTGCTTTCTTGCGGTCACGGCGATCGTGCTTGTTGTGGCGAGCGCTTGGGCTTACGTCGCTGCGTGCCGTCGCAAGCTAATCACCAAGACAACGCTTTACGCGGCGGTACTTATTTGGGCAGTAGCAACGATTGGCATATGCTTGCTATGGCCGAAGACGCCGTTGCCACGTTGGCCGGCATATATGATGATTGCCGCCGGCGCGGCCCTGGTGGTTGTGCCTATCGCCTCGGTGCCGCTGGCGTTGTCGTGGAATCGGCATCGGTAGCAGGGGGCTGGAACGGCGGTTTTCTTCGAAGTCTGCGGTGCGCCTGAGGTCCCGTTCGGCTCGCAGGACTTATCTTAACTGTGCAACCTCGTCGTAGCTTCGCAAATTTGCTGGCTCAAAGTAGCGGGTGCATTACAATTAATGACGGCTGGCGAGACGACGCATTCGGCATATCGTTTCACGCGAATTTGCCACCATAGGATTTCTGTGCATCCATGGCTTCTGTACCCACAAGGATGGTTTCGACTGAAGAGAGCGTGGGTCGTAACTCGTCTTGTTCCCCGGCTCCGATGCCCGTTGCGGAGTCGCCCCTATTCCGCTTTGGCTTGCGGCAAATGCTGCTGTATATGGCGGTGATTTGTGGGGTGCTGGCGGCAATGGCGCTGGCCGGCGGGGTTCAAGCCGCGCTCATTCTTTTATTCGCTGTGATCGTGGCGATGCACGTTTTTGCCACTGCTTTGGGCACTCGGTTGCAATCTCGTACGGAGCGAGAGCGGCTCCGCCAGCTTGCCGAGCGACCAACAACCGGCGGGCCGTTGCCGGCGAATCTGCGGCAATCCGACCAGCTCGCAACCATCCGCTTGGCTCCCCGGTCGCCCTGGCATCGACGAGATTATACCTACCTTCCCTGGTTGCCGCGGCTGGTGATGGGGTCGATGGTCGCCAGCGCTCTGTTCGGAATCGTGCTATTAAACAGCAAGATCGGCCATCGCACTTCACCAGAGGGAATCGTCGTGGGGGCTGCGTCTTTTGCCGTGCTGGGTGGGTGGATTTCGTTTCTGGCAGGCAATTTCTTTGGGGTCTTTCAGCATGGTTTTCGCGAAGCGCTCACCGAGCAGCGTAAAGACCAGACCGAGTCTTCCATCAATCGCTGAAGATGCTGTTTTGTATAAGGACCTGTTTTGAGGTCCCGCTCGGCTCGCGGGACCTACTTTTCGTTGTGGAGAATACGGCTCAATAGCATTCGATCGACGTGCCCCCGGAAGCGAACTTTGCCATCGATTTCGACGACGGGAACACAGGTATCAAACTTTTTTTGAAGCTCTCTAGCGGTATCGATATCGACCAATTGCGGCTCAATTCCAAATTCATAGAGCACTTGATAAGCATCGTCGCAGAGATGGCAACCTTGTCGTGTGTAGAGCACCACATTCATCTTGTGATTTGCCTGCATCGAGCATCTCTCGCGTATCGATTTTAACGACCAAATGGGGGGCTGGCGGGTTTCCCGCGACAGGCCGACTGTCGCGTTTCTGCAACACTCATAAGTCGTTGTTGGTTAGCCACTTAGGCATTTCCTTGAACGCCCTCTTTCCGGCTGTCTACGATGGAATAGAGGCCTCGGACCGGCCTCAGAACTCCTCCTCAATTCGCCACCGGACCGTGGCGGACCGCTAGTCAGGTTCGACCGGCTGCACCGACGACTGGTAACACCCTCATTCTACCAGTTAGCTGCCGTTTCCAACGACCAGCGGGAGCACGAATCCCTCATGTAACAGCGATGAACGTACGCCGTATCCAATCTGCGAAAATGGCCCGCCAAGCCCGTCGGCGCAACCAGTCTGTCCGTTCCCATGCCAGCCAGGGGCGGCCCAAGCAGGCTCGGCGCGCCAATCTGGGCGAGAAAAATCCGCGCGCCCCCTTTGCGCCGCCAGAAGACTGGTATGAACCTACCGAAGCCGAGAATTATCGGATCGTCGTCCAGCCGCCGGGAGAGGGCTATCGGCACGTCGTTACGCCGGAGCAGGTTCGCGAACGCCTTTCGCGGGTTCCCCAGCATTTTTTGCGTGAGCTCGAGGTTGTTCAGCTCAGCCGGATGACTCGCAAGAAGCAATCGTTCCCCTGCTATGGGATGCAATGGGGCAATGCCGTTTATCTTTATCCGATCGAAGAGTCGTTTGTCGAAACCTACGATTTGCCGCCCCGGCCAAACCTGGTCAATGAATCAAAGATGTACGGCGGCCGCTGGGACAAGCCTTCGCCCGGTATTTGGACGCTGACTTGGAGCGAGCAGGCGGCGCAGGATTTTTACTTAAACAACATTTTGATCCATGAATTGGGCCATCTTGTCGACGAGCGCAACACGGGGTACATGGAGCGCGAACGGTATGCCGAGTGGTTTGCCGTCCATCACGGTTACCTGGCATCGGGCGGCCGGGCTGCCCGTAATTATCAGCCCAATGGCGTTCGTCGTCGGCATCATGCCAATAGCCGCTAGGCAAATGAAAATGGCCTGCGGGACCATCTGATCCCGCAGGCCATCTGACCCCCGATGAGCCTCGCTGGAGGCGTCGTCGGTTCATTTTAAAGCCAAACTTATTTCTTGGCTTCTTCCTGGGCAGGAGCCGGCGCTGCAGGAGCGGCTGGCGCAGCCTGGGCAGGAGCAGCAGCCGGAGCTGCAGGTTCTGGCTTGCTCTCTTCCTTCTTGACTTCTTCGGTCTTCACTTCGTCGCTACCGCCGTTGCAGCCGCAGCTCGAAGCTTCCTGACCGCCACAGCTCGAGCAACCACAGCTGCTCTCGCAGCCGCAGCTCTTTTGCTCACAACCGCAGCTGCTTTCGCAACCACAGCTATGGCTATGGCCACAGCACAGCGAGAAGCCGCCGTGGCTGCCACAACAACCATGCGAGAAAATGCGGCCGAAGCAGCCACCGAAAGAACCACCGTGGCTGCCGCAGCTTGGCGCACAGCTATTGCAAGCCGGAGCGCAGCAGGCGCTGCGGCCGCCGCAGCTACCGTTGCTGCCGAACCAGAAGGCATTCGCGGTGCAAGGAACGGCCAACACGGCCACCATCAGGGCAATACGTTGCAAGTTCATCTATCCATCTCCATTCGCGTACGCGTTCACACGCGGTTGACGTCCGCCGGTCGGCGAACCCCGGATCAACGGCATGTTTGACAAACGTAGGTCGCGAAATGCACGCGGGGAAATCGGCACGAATTGTCGTACCAATCGTGGAG
>CAZGMU010000049.1:0-1518 GCA_964526975.1 uncultured Planctomycetaceae bacterium | reverse complement strand
AAAAAGCGGTTCAGGCAGCTTCTCGACAGGTCGTCCTGAAAAAAGGCCGTTACGCGGCCTTTTTCAAGCTGACCATCTTTCGGGCCACCCGCTTGCGTTTGCCGAGGTGGAAAATGATGTCGAGCATCCACGGGGCAAACCGCTTGGTCGCGTACATCAGCCGGGCGAACGGCTCCATAACGACTAATCGGCGATTACGATAAATCGCCTTGATGGCCGCGTTCGCCACGCGTTCGGGAGTAGTGCAAATAGCATTGGGCGGCAGTTTATGCTCTTCCGCCTTTGTCTCGAGCGGCGCATTGGTGAATAGGTTGGTTTTCACAAAACCTGGACATAAGGCTGTTACTCCTAGGCCCAACCGCCCGAGCTCGTTTCGTAGTGCCTCGCTGAAACCGACCATGCCAAATTTTGACGTGCAATACGCGCCCACCTTCGGCATGCCAACCAGTCCCAGCACGCTGCACACATTGAGCACGTGCGCCTCTTGCCGTTCGAGCAGCGACGGCAATAACTCGCGCGTGAACTGGATATGTGAGAGGAGATTGATACGCATCAGGCGATCCCAATGCTCGGCCGACATGCGCTCGATCTTGCCGTAGTAGGTGATGCCGGCATTATTGACGAGGATGTCGACGCCGTTCCAGCGGCTAAGCGCTTCGGCGACCGTGGCGCTCACTTCACATGGCTCGGCGACGTTGCACCGTCGCGTCACGACTTCCACGCCGCGCGAGCGAGCCTCGGCTACCGTGCTGGCCAGTCCTTTTTCGTCGATGTCAACTAGAAAAAGTATTGCGCCTTCGTCGGCCAGCCGCAGCGAAATCGCTCGACCAATACCTGAGGCTGCTCCGGTCACCAACGCCGTTTTGCCACGAATCTCGCGCATGACATGTTCTTTCTAATACAAGGATGGGAGCTTGTGACAAAAGCGCAATCTAAATGCTTCTAGCAAATGGAACCGCCAAGCCGCCAAGTATGCCAAAGAAGACGGAAATCAGCAGTGAATTGCTTGGCGTCTTTTGTGTGCTTGGCGGTTTCGTTCATTTTGTTTGATGCTCTAAGACTCCCTTACCCAGCCCTCTCCCGAAGGAGAGAGATAAATAATAAAGCCGGCGACGCGAAACGCCGCCGGCTTATATACATTTTGCCAAATTTCTCCGAAACTCGAATTTCGACTACGCCGCGGCCCGCTTGCGAGCAGGCATCGGCAGCGATTCGCCCGCGGGAATTACGCGAGTGAACACGCCCGTTTCGAGGTCGGCTGGTGGAATCGCGCGGCTGGCGCGAATGCGGTCTTCGCCACGCAACAGGGCAGTGCCCCACTTGTCGAGGTTGTACTTGCCGCCGTTGTAGACGCTGCGGTAATACTTTTTGTTCGTGTAGGCTGGCACGTGGGTCGGGATGACCCGCATGTTGAACGCCAACCGGTGGTGATCGGTCGTATTCGGGCCCAAGCCATGGATGCACCGTTCGGTGAAGATGATGAACTGGCCCGCCGTGACTGGCAACTCCACGCAATCT
>CAZGMU010000048.1:9834-18195 GCA_964526975.1 uncultured Planctomycetaceae bacterium | reverse complement strand
AGACGCGCGGCCGCAACATGCCGCGCATTCGCGTCATCGGCACGGGCGACGAAGGGAACGTGCTGATCGGCGCGCTAAACCCCGACTATATTGATGTCGTGGCGATTGCCGACATCCGGCCGTACAGCATCCATCGGGCGTTTCACGGCGACTGGTATTCGCCGACCGCTCACATTGCCCGCCCCGGCCTGCTCTCGGTCTACGGTGATCGCGAGGGCTGGAAGACCGAGGCCGACGCTCGCAAGCACGTGAAGGTTTACACCAACGATTACAACGAGCTGCTCGACGATAAGGACGTCGAGGCCGTGATCATCGCCACGCCGCTCCACATGCACCACCCGGTGGCTGTGCAGGCGATGCGCAAGGGCAAGCATGTGCTGACTGAGAAGCTCATGGGGCACGACACGGCGTTGTGCAAAGAGATGTGCCGCGTGGCGGCCGACGCAAGCGTGAAGTCTACAGCTGGAAGCCCGATCGTGATGGCGGTGGGTCATCAGCGTCACTACAGCATTTTGTATGACAACGCGGTGGAGCAGATTCGGCAGGGTCTGATCGGCGATATCCACCACATTCGCGCCCAATGGCACCGGGCCAATTTGCCAGGGAACGATAGCTGGCAACCGCCGCTGCCTGGCGATGCGAAGTTGACGAAGGAACTAGCGGCTTGGCAGAAGGCGCTGAGCGTCGCCAGCAAACCGAAAGAGATC
Organism: uncultured Planctomycetaceae bacterium; assembly: GCA_964526975.1. Classification (GTDB taxonomy): domain Bacteria; phylum Planctomycetota; class Planctomycetia; order Pirellulales; family Lacipirellulaceae; genus JABDGM01. The sequence goes on along the minus strand of CAZGMU010000048.1, from coordinate 17,488 downwards.
GAGGAATGGAAGGCCAAGATCGCACAGAAGCAGGCCCAGATGAACGATGCCACGGAAGAGCTTGCGCTGAAGTACGGCTACCAGGTGAAGGAGTTGTCTGGAATGTCGGATGCTGACTTGAAGAAGTACAACCGCAGCAGTCGCACGCGGTCGGCGCTCGAAGAGCTGATCTGCTGGCGGTTGTGGCAGCGTACGGCCGGCGGCTTGATGGCCGAGCTTGGCAGCCATCAGCTTGACGCGGCGAGCATCTTCATCTCGGCCCAGGGTCCAAAGGGCACGCACGTCCATCCGTTGACGGTTTCGGGCATGGGCGTCCGCTCGGTCTTCCCGGCCGATCGCGATTGCGATGATCACGTTCACTGCATGTTCGAGTTCCCGGGCGTGGGCTACTACAAGGAAGGGACGCACGACGTGGCCGACGAGAACAAGAAAACGATCGTCAGCTACTCGTCGATCAACGGCAACGGTTTCGGCGGTTACGGCGAGATCGTCTTCGGGACAGATGGCACGCTGATTCTCGATGGCGAGAAGGACGCGATGCTGTTCAAAGGCTCGGACACGAGCACGAAAATCCAGGTTTCGGATAAGAAAGGCAAGCCTGCGATGGAGACCTACGAGACGGGCGGCGGCGCGGCCGTGGCCAAGGCCGCCACGCCTGCTGGCCCCGTCAGCCGCGGTTACAAGGAAGAAATCGAGCACTGGGCCTGGTGCATTCGCAATCCGGACCCGGCCAACAAAGTTCACTGCACACCCGAGGTGGCGCTGGGCGATGCCGTAATCGCGCTAACGAGTAATCTGGCGATCGCGAAACAGGAACGAATCAAGTTCGATCCAGCCTGGTTCGACCCGGCCCGTAGCGAAACGCCCGAAGGCAAGGCGCCGCGGCAATCGGCGGAAGTGAAAGTGTAAAGATAGGTGTCAGGTGTCGGGTGTCGGGTGTCAGTAAACTACCGAATCTGACACCTGAAACCCGATACCTGACACCTTCCTCTCCACATGGCCAATGTTGTTCTAAAGCATCTCGATAAAAAGTACCCGAACGGCTTTCACGCCGTTCGAGATGTCCATCTTGACATTGCCGATGGTGAATTCATCGTGCTTGTCGGCCCCAGCGGGTGCGGTAAATCGACTACGCTGCGGATGGTCGCTGGTCTGGAGGAATCGACCGGCGGTGAGATTCTGATCGGCGACCGGTTGGTCAACGACGTTGCTCCTGGCGACCGCGATATTGCGATGGTCTTTCAGAACTACGCGCTCTATCCGCATATGTCTGTGCGGGAGAACATGGCGTTTGGCCTCAAGATGCGCCGCATGTCGAAGGCCGAGATCGAGAAGCGCGTGGGCGAAGCGGCCGCGACGCTGTCGCTCGAATCGCTGCTCGATCGTCGCCCGCGCGAGCTGTCGGGCGGGCAGCGGCAGCGCGTGGCCCTGGGGCGGGCGATTGTTCGTGAACCAAAAGTGTTTCTATTCGACGAGCCGCTGTCGAACCTCGACGCGAAGCTCCGGGTGCAGATGCGAGCCGAAATCGCCCGGCTTCACCAGCGACTGAAAACCACGATCATCTACGTCACGCACGACCAGGTCGAGGCGATGACGCTCGGCGATCGGATCGTGCTGATGAATCAGGGCGTGATTCAACAAGTCGATACGCCCATGAATATCTACCAGCGGCCGGCAAACCAGTTCGTCGCTTCGTTCATTGGGAGCCCGGCGATGAATTTTATCTCGGGGCAGGTTGAAAACGGCTCGTTCCGATTCGCGAACGGCGGCGAAGTGAAAGTAAACGGCACACCGAATGGACCTGTCACGCTCGGCGTTCGGCCCGAAGACCTGTTGATTGCAGGCGAACAGGCGAGTGCGAGCCAGTGGCTCGCAACCGTTACGCTCGCTGTCGTGGAGCATATGGGCCACGAGACCATGGCACACTTTGAACTGGCCGGCGCAGATCATGTGGCACGGCTACCGGCCGATGCCCGCGTGCAACCGGGCGACCAGTTGCCGCTGTCGATTCGACCGGGCGCGTATCACCTGTTCGATTCGACAAGCGGGGCCAGGCTAAATTAATAGGCTTTGTCGGCCAACTTACCGGTAGGACGGACAATTCTGTCCGTCTTTCGGAATCGACGGACAGGATTGTCCGTCCTACGATCTAGCTGCTTTGGTAAAGTTCCTTGGCGCTCATATCAACCGCGCCGCTGCATGTCCAATGCTACGCGCTCGGGCCGCAGCTCGGCGACGGCCTGATACGCTTCCGATGATTCCACGAATTGCCGAAACGACGGCAAGTCGCCAGGCGAAGGGCACCACTGGTTGCCGAGCGCGATGTTCGCCAGCGACCCGGTGGCCGGATAGTGAAATGCCAGCGTGAGCTGGTACGGTTGCGACTCGCCGGCGATGTTCAGCTGGCGAGTGATGCTAAGCAGCAATGCGTCTGGCGAGTTGAACGTGTCGACGCCCCACTGGTAGAGCAGCATGTCGCGGTCATTCTCGATGGCCGCGCCGTCGACGCGCACATTGGCGTAGAAATCGCACATGGCGGCGATGCCGTCGCGCGCATTTAGCGTTTCAACCGATCGGCCCAATGATTTTTCCAGCGAACTTTGCGCTTCGGTTGCTTTGATCGGGTCGCTCATTACAAAAACTCCTTCTCACCTCAAATCAAACCACATACGGTAACCACAACTGTCTTAGATCAATTCACCTTAATAAATAGCCACAGAGGACACAGAGGGCACGGAGCAGAATTCCTTGGACAGGATTTACAGGATCAACCGGATGAGATTCTTATTGGATTACTTCAATCCTGTTGATCCTGTCTAAACTCGAATGGTTTCTCCGTGCCCTCTGTGTCTCTGTGGTGAATTCCATCCGCCGAAGTTGCCATCCCTTAGTTAAATCGTGTCAGCAGCAGAAGCGATCCCACGGCCATCACGAGACCAAGAATCTCGGCGCTGCTCAGCGACTCCTTGAATCGAAAAACACCAATCGCCGTTAGGAGCAATACCATCGACACGCAGTACACCGCGCCCACGGTTGCGAGCTTCAGGTGCCGCATGACAAACACCCAGCCAAAAGCAGTTGATCCGTACAGCGCAAACCCCAGGTAAAATTCCAGCGACTTGAGCGCGTGCTCTTTTGCACTGGCCAGCTTGAGAAAATAGTCGCCGACGACGCCGATCACGCTAAAGACAATCGTCACGATGACGGCAAGGGCGGTTTTATTCATGCCGTAGTTATCGCCGCTCGCTGCCTCGAAGAAAATAGCGATGTAGCGAGCTTGGGGCTCACTTGCTTTTCAGATCAAAGTTGGCGGCGGCATCTTGCCTGCCGAGCTTCACCGTGAGCTTGAGGTCTGAATTCGCATTGTAATGCTTGGGAAGCAGCTCTTCCGTAAGATCGATCATGGGGCTGTCGGGTGTATCGTACATTTTCTTTTTGCCGACGACTTTGGGCGAAGTGATTGAAACACGCTTCTCTCCCGGCGGAACCTGAGCCGAAAATTTTCCGTCGGTAATAATCGCCTCCGCCGTGGCCGCGTGACCGTCGATCGGGTCGAAGCGGATAATGCCCAATTTCAATGGTGCGCCGTCAAATGTGACATTACCGGTGACCACACCGCTCTTCGCATCGCCGGAGCAACCGACCGCAAAGCTAATCAACACGCAACAGAGCGAAAAACAGAAAATAGCCAGCTTCGTTTGCATCAATCGCTCGCTCGATAGCACCAGGAAGTTGGTCGCCGATGGGTGTCAGTTCTCGTCGGGCAAGACTTCGCTGCCGTTCATCGTGCCCATCGCGCGCCACGCCGCAAGCGAAATGTCGTTTTGAATGAACCGCAACGAACTATCGGCAAAGATCACATTCACGCCGCCCGGATGGCGACTCCGCGCGGATTTCTTCGCGTACGCGCCCGCGATGCCCGGCGGATTCTCCTGCAAAGCGGGCGTGGGGTTCATATACGGCGTGACATCCGTTCCACTGTTGGGTGTGTCGAGCGTCATGAACTGGGTACAACCTTCACCATCGTTGAGAAAGTCACCGCGAATGTCGTAGGTATCGTCATTCGCCGCCATAATCACCTCGGAAAGCAACATTGTATGAGATGTGCCATCTGTAAAATCTTTGAAGCGTGCTACACGTGGGCTGGTTGTCGTAGCAAAGTCCTGCAAGCCAAATGGCGCTAAGCCGTTCTTCGGCGTAGAGACCGGATCGGGGGGATTGTAGGGCGGCGCCGTAGGTGGAGCAGCAAAAGAAAAGTGCCCCCAGTTAATCACGTAATTACCACGACACCGCCAGTAAGGATCACCCCGCCACATCGCGCCTGGTCGATCGCTCGGGCAGTAGTAAACCGACTCCGGCTTGGCGTAAATGCCTCGCGTATCATTCTGGTAAGTGTTAGGCTCCTCGTAGAACTGCTTCTTTTGATCGAACAGCGCTGCATGAGCCGCGCTCTCTAGATACGGCCATGTATAAACAACCCATACTCGGCGCGGGTTCGTGCGAAGCGGCTCTGGCAATCGGTTCTGAGCCGCATGATAGTTCTGCATCGCCACGCCCCACTGCCGGATCGTGTTCTGGCACGTAGCGCGGCGTCCCGCTTCGCGCGCGGCCTGAATCGCCGGCAACAACAGCGCCACCAGAATGCCGATGATCGCGATGACGACCAACAGCTCAACGAGCGTAAAACCGCTCGCAGTAGGTCGGCCGAGCCGAGGCCGACCTTCGACGGCGTCAGGAGCCGCTCGGCTCGCGGCTCCTACAGGACTGAAACTGCCCTGCACCGCCCAAGTTCGACAAGGTCTCATAGGCTTTTACCTTTTGCGAGACTGAACGCACAACCACAAACGGTGGAATTTATCCTCACTGCTCCGCCTAACCGCTGGGATTAACTCGACGGCTCGCTGGTCGTGGGTTACTGCATTACCTTGGAAGAGATTCGCCTGTACCTGGAGGCATCCCCAGGCCAATGCCCGCAGTATAGCTCCGCCAGCGAAAAACACCAGATTAACGCTTCCGACGACCGAGCCAGCATGACATTACGGGCGGAGAGCGCGGAGGAAAATAACTTGAGAACACTCAAGCAGTTTACGCTTTTCCATGCGAGTACGTGGGGTAGGCATCCGTCGAGACGCATTTTGTAAGTACTGAGAACCGGACGTTAGTGCGTGCCGGCTGATTTGATCAGCCGCGAGGCGTAGCCCTCGGTTTCATCTTCCGCGTCTCTGCGAGAGCTTATCGAAAACGCAACGACCTACGCGCCCAGATTGAAAAGCCACGAAAAAACACAAAAAGCCACAACTTCTCATGCCTTTTGGTGTTCTTCACGGCCTTTGCAAAGCTCAACTCACCTTGCGCAGCTTCGTCACCCGTCCCGTCGCCACCCATTCGGCCACGAAGATGTTGCCCTGTGCGTCGAAGCAGGCGTCGTGAGGGTGGATGAATTTGCCCTCTGGCCATTGATCGGGGTGCTTGCGAATGACCTTCTTCCCGACTTCCTCGCGCCAGGCCGCGTCGTCACCTAGCCGCGCGACGACCTTGTTGTCGGAATCCAGAATGGTAACTCGGGCTAGTAGCTCGGGCACCAACATCAGGCCACGAAATGTATCCACATTCGCCGGCAAGGCGAAGTCGCCGATCGTCTCGATGAAGTCGCCGCCAGGAGTAAACCATTGCAGGCGGCCATTGACGCGATCTGCCACGACGACGGAAGCTGGCTTGTCCTTCGCACGGTTGTCTGTCCACACACCGTGCGGCAGGCTGAACTGGCCCTGCTCTGTGCCCGGCTTGCCGAAGGTCGATTTGTAGTTGGCGTCTTTGTCGTATTCGTGAATCACATACGCGCCGTAACCGTCGGCCACGTAGAAACCGCTGCCATCGGGCTTGAAGGCGATGTTGGTGGGTTGAAACACGTCGCGCGTCTTCATGCCGGGCTTCGTGCTCTGGTCCTCGCCCTTCGCATAAACGCCCGACTCCATCGGCGCGTGCCGCTCCCAAACTTTCTCGCCCTTGAGGGTGAGCTTGGCGAATTTCTTGAGGCCCTGATAACCGGTCACGTAGAGAAATTCTTCGCCGTCTTCCGCGTGTACCTCGAGGCCGTGGCCGCCGCCTTGAAATTCCTCGCCAAACGCGCGGATGAACTTGCCCTGATCGTCGAAGACGAAGATGGCTGGGTGGTCTTTCTTATTTTTATTGCCTTCGTGAATGACGTATAAGTTGCCGGTCTTGTCAATGGCGACGTTGTGCGTCGTCTGCCAGGTGTACTTATCGGGCAGTTGCGGCCAGTTGTGATGGGCTTCGTACTGATACGCCCCGTCGCCCAGGATGATGGGTGATTGGGTCTTCTTCGCCGTAAGGATAGTCGGAGTGGCGATCACTGCCGCCGCGCCCGCTGCCGCCTTCAAGAATTCCCGACGACGAATCATTGTCATCTCTGGCGATCCTTTTTACATCGATAAGCAAGAATCATTTACCACAACGACACGACGAACACGACGATATAACACGATAACAGGCTTTGCAGAATGAGGCGAAATGGTTGCGACCGAGGTATTCGCCTTTCTGAATCTCACCCCAGAGAACCGGTTATTCCACGCACACATTTCGTTGTGCCCGTCGAGTCGTCGTGGTTTATTTCTTCTCGGCCTCGGTGTCCGCTTTTGCTTTTGCATCCGCAGCAGCCTTGGCATCGGCGGCTGCCTTGTCGGCTGCTGCCTTGTCGGCTGCCGCTTTCTCTGCCGCTTTCTCTGCCGCCGCTTTCTCTGCCGCGGCCTTGTCGGCAGCAGCTTTTGCATCAGCCGCGGCTTTCTCTTTGGCGGCTTTCGCCTTCGCCGGGTCGAGCTCGGCAAGCTGTTTCTCTACTTCCGCCACGTGTGCCGTTGATGCATCGGCGTTCTTCTTCGCGGCGTCGAACTGGGCCTGAACCTTCGCCAGCTCGGCCTTGGCTTCTTCGGCCTGCTTTTTCGAAGTCTCCAGTTCCTTCGTCAGCCGCATCTTCATGACGACTGGATGGTTGTAGCCGAGATTGACCTGCACACCAGGGATGTCCTTTTCGAGCCCCATCGCGACCTCGTACGAGGCTTTGGTCTGCCAGAGATACAAACTACGAAGGTTCTTTAATCCTTTGAGAGCATTCACGCCCGCATCGGTGATGCCCGTGGCGTATAGATTCAAGTACTGCAGATTGGCAAGCCCGGCAATCGAGGCCAGGCCCGCATCGGTAACACTCGATCGCTCCAAGTGGAGCGTGGCTAAGTTTTTCAACTTGCTTAGTGTTTGCATTCCGGCATCGGTTACCTTGGAATCGGCCAGGTTGAGCGTGTACACCTGGTCGGCCACACCGGCCAAGAGCGCGACCTCGGCATCGCCCGTCGGCTCGCTGCGATGGGCGAACGACACTTGCAACAGCGAGCTATCGGCAAACAGTGGCATCACCTGGGCGCCGGCAGCCGTCAGTTTGTCGATTGCCTCTTTCGGCGCGGGATCAACTTTAGGCGGCGTCAACTCGGCCCGTTTCTTGGGCCCTTCCTGCTTCGCTGCATTAGCCGGAGGCGCTGGCGGAGTCGGCGGGGCAGCAGCGGCAGCAACCAGTGGCAAAACCGCGCCCTCCTTGATCCAGCGGCCGATGATGTCGATCTTTTCCTTGGCCAAAGGCTCA
>CAZGMU010000048.1:8256-9824 GCA_964526975.1 uncultured Planctomycetaceae bacterium | reverse complement strand
CCCTTAGGCATCAACTTCTTGTCACCGGCGGGTAGAGTAAGCCTCTGGTAGAACTCGCTCTCTTCCGGCTTGCCGGCCACCAGGAGCTTTTTGTCGTGATCCCATTTCTCTTTGATACCGGCAGCCGTATCGACGCGCAGCTTGGCCGCGGCCTTCTTCTCGCCGTGACATCTACCGCAACTCTCCTGTAGGAGCGGAAGCACCTGCTTGGCAAAATCGACTTTTTCTTCGGCCGTGACGTTGCCAACCATCAAGCCTGCAAAAATCGCGGACAACACTACAATGCGCATCATGGAAGGTTCCCTACCGAAGTTCAGTTGCAATTAAAGATTTGCTGACTCGGCCTCTGCCTGAAGCCACTCCGCCGGGCCAAGCCGCTGAAAAACATTGTAATTGATAGCAGGCGCAATGGCAGCATCTTGCGGCTGGTTCAAGAGGCGGTCGACATACCCCTGCTACGGACGCCTGCATATATGTCGGGCCTGGCTCCCATCTACTCCATATTTCATTTCTGCTGGCGTAGTGAAGAGGGGGAAAACTGGCGAGCTTCTTCTAACTGGGGCCTAAGTGACACTAAGAGCCTATCCGAAAACTGTTCGCGAGAGGGGGACAGGCACATTTTGCTCCGAAGACTACGCACGACCATCGCCGCGATGGTGCCCGGCCAGTCCTCGGCGGTTCTCAGATAGGCTCTAATTCGCTGGATTTTCATGACCCGAAATCATCTCACAACCCACTAGATTAACTGGGGTTTATCAATTTTCGATTGGCTCGAACGGAGGATTCTGCCCGAACCGATGTGATTTAGGGTGTCAGGGAAGTCGTTAAAAGGCCCTTTATAAATTGACCCCGATTTTTAGGGGAATTAGCATCAAAGTTGGACAATCATTGACTCTTTTGGTTGGATGGAGTGCTTTTTTAATGTTGCCATTCGAATCCTGCGATTTGTTTACCTTGTCGGCCCGTGTTCGCCGGTCACCGTTAGTCATTACATTCGTTTGTTGCGTCGCGATGCTGTGGTCCCACACAGCGATGGCGGCTGTTTCCTACAGTGTCATTGGCGGTACGTACACGCAGGACTTCGACTCGCTTCCCAACTCGCCGGCCAACGCGAGTCTGGGCAATTCGCCAACCGGCTGGACCGATGACAATACTAGCCCAGGCTCCGGAAATTTCAGCATTGAGGGCTGGTATCTCTACCATCCAACTGATCAGTCGGCGGGCGAAGGCGGTTTCAATGGGCATCAGCGCATGCGAATTGGTACGGGCAGTTCCTCCACGGGAGCGTTTTGGAATTTCGGAGCGAGTGACAGTACTGACCGCGCGTTGGGCGATCTCGGCGCTAATACGCTCGCGACGGACGGCACCGAAAGCCTATACTTTGGCCTGCGGCTAACGAACGACACCGGCCAGACACTCACGGGCTTCACTCTTTCCTTCGACGGAGAACAATGGCGAGACAGCGCCTTCAGTTCGCCGGAAACCATGAACTTCGGATACAGCTTGACGGCTGATTCGACAACTTGGGCAACAACGGGCGCTTTCACCAACGTTTCCACTTTGAATTG
>CAZGMU010000048.1:0-8216 GCA_964526975.1 uncultured Planctomycetaceae bacterium | reverse complement strand
TACTTCCGCTGCAGCGGTGAATGGAAACGTCGCCGGCAAGGTCGCAGTCGCCCCGGTCACCATTAAAAATATTAGCTGGGAACCCGGCACCGATTTATGGCTACGCTGGGCCGACGTGCAGCGCTCTGGAGCCGACGACGGCATGGCGATCGACAACGTTAGCTTCCTGGCCGATATCTTTCCTCTGCCTCATTGGACCGGCACCACGAACTCCGACTGGAACAACGCCGGCAACTGGAGCACTGGTTCAGTACCTACAAGCGGCGACATGGCGATCTTCGATGGTCCCGGCAACGGCAATACGACGATCAGCCTGGGCGGCACCCGACCGATCGGCGGTATCGAGTTTAGCAGCGCCAGCGCCGCGGCCTACACCCTTGGTTCTTCGTCCGACCAACTCGACGTCGACGCCAACGGCGCGATCACGGTTGCCAGTGACGTCACGACGGCGCAAACCATCAACGCCAAGATCAACGGCCTGGGCGGCTTGTTTATCGCGAACAACAGCACCGATGCAGCCGCTAGCTTGACAATCGGCTCCTCGGTAACCAGCAGTGGCAACCTGACCGTTAGCGGCCCAGGCGCCAGCACCTTCAACGGCCCTATAACTAACAACAGCAACATCGCCGTGAGCGGCCCGGGAAGCGTAACGTTCAACGGTGCAATTGACGGCAGCGGCTCGGTGACAAGCACCAGCACCGGTACGATCGCCATGAACGCCCAGAGCACCTACACCGGCGGCACCAGCATCAACGCGACGGTTCAAAACGTGATCCGCATCGGCGCCAGCACGATCGGCTCGCCTGGTTCCGTTACGTCGGGCCCATTTGGGACAGGCACCGTCACCTTCTCCGGTGCGCTCCCACCGATTCTTCAACCCACGGGAGCTGACATCACGATTGCAAATGAAATTAAATTCGACGGCCAGGCGGTCTTTGCGGCCACAGCTCCGGCGGCTGTTGATCCGTCTGGTGTGCATAGCCTGACATTCACCGGCCCGATCACGACCGTCGGCAACAGAACGATCACCAACAATATCCAGGCCGGCGGCATGTTGGTTCTCGGCTCGGCCAGCAGTCCCTCGACACTGACGCTCGGCGGAACTTTAGTCCTGCAGACTCAAGCCGGCGCGACCCCTGGGGCAGGGGTCATTGTTGTCAACGATCAAATATCCGGCGCCTTCGGCATCAATGCGCAGAATGGCGCGACGGTCTACATCACCAATAACAACACGATTTCGGCAGAATCAAACGTACAAAACTCGGCGACCGATCAACCCGCGACAACGACGTTGATCGTGAACAACGTACCCGTGCTTCCTACGGACGCCGGCCTCGCCGGCGGCGTTGCAGTCCGCACGGGCACACTGGCCGGAACCGGTACGATTGCGGGCAATAGCCGGCTGCTGACCTCGACTAATGGAGATGCCCACCTTGCCCCCGGTGACGGGGCCGGTAACGCAAATGGTCCGGGTAAACTGACCTTCTACAATGATCTGGCGTTCAGCGGCTCCAGTAGCTGTTCAGGTTGCTTCCTTGACATCGAAATCGGTGGTCTCACCGCCGGAACCGAGTACGATCAGGTTGCCATCGGCGGCACTCTTACCATCGGCACGACTGGCGGCACGAGTCGCGGCACCTTGAACGTGGACCTCATCAATAGTTTTTTGCCGACGGCCAACGCTACATTCGAAATCATGAAGGCTGCATCGCGCGTCGGCGGGGAATTCGCCAACGTCAACCTGCCAAGCGACGCTTGGAGCCTTGAATATACCAGCACCTCGGTATTGTTACACTTTACCGCTGCGGCCAGTTTGCTTGGTGACTTCAACAGCGACGGCAAAGTCGATGCCGGCGATTACGTCACATGGCGCAAGAACGACACGGCCAACGCCACGCTCCCCAATGACAACGGCCTAACAACGCAGGCCGATCGGTTTAATCTATGGCGAGCCAACTTCGGCAACCCGCCTAGTGCAGGCAGCAGCCTCGAAGGCGCGAATGTCCCTGAGCCGGGTGCGCTGGCGCTACTCGCCGTCGGCATTATGGCAATGGCTTGTCCTCGCCGCTCGCGCAACGGCTAGGAACCATATAGCGAGCCACTTGGTTCACCTGGGCGATCTAAACAATCTTTATCCATTTCCAGAGGGCCGCGTTTCGAAGCGCGGCCCTCTGGCATTGGTATGAGGCCGTCTGGGAATTCAAACGTATGGGCGGCGCGTCCTGACGCTTTCACGATGATGCAAGCGCTGTCACAAAGAACGATGCTTTTTTGATCCTGCTCCCAGGGTGCGCTGACAGCTTTAAATTCTTGTACCAGTTGTTATGAAGGTATCGGTTAGGGTAACTCCGCTGCACTGCTGTAGCGGAGATGTTGGCAGAGGCGTAGCCGAAGCCAGTGCGTTGGGCATGGTGAAGTGATTGGGGATGGAAGCCCCCTGCGGAGCCTATCGGAGGTAACCGCGAGGCGAAGGCAACCGCACGAGACGGAGTTTGGACAATGGACAATCATCGTCTGTCCCGCGAGGGCGTGTGGGATGGAAGCCGGAGCCGAACTGCGGCGCCGAACGCGAGTGAATCCTTACGCAGGTTTCTCGGGCCTGGGCCAGCGTGCTGGTCAACGCGACGCCCGATATCCGATCGTGACCGAGGAGTATTGAGGACGGAGGCGGCGGGACATAGCTTCACCTTACCCCAAGAGACCTCTCTCGGTCCGCCGAGCGGTAGACCGGTCGAAGGCAACCACGGCTGGTCGATGCCGAGAGAGAAGTCGGATCGTCCCATAGTAGTGTGGAAGCCGAGTAATGCCGGCGGAGCGAAGGAGACGACAAGTTGTTAAGTGCCGAATCACGCCAACTGACGTTCGCGTTCGCCGACAGCCCGCCAGGGAGCGGGGACGATGACTCCTCGGACGTATCCGAGGGGAAAGCGTTCCTGCTGCACACAGCGAACGCCAAGGAAGCGAACGATTCGGCCGCCCGGGCGGTCGACGATCCCAGTCGACTGCTGGAACGAGCAGCCTCGGTTACTAACCTGGCCCGAGCGCTGCTCAATGTCGCGCGCAATCAAGGCGCGGCGGGCGTGGACGGACGCAGTATTGAGGAGATCGTGGCCGACGTGCCACGATTGCTTCCCAAGCTGCGACGGGCGCTGCTTTCGGGTACTTATCGTCCTGGCGATATCCGTCGGGTTTGGATTCCCAAGCCCGGAGGCGGCCAGCGGGGACTCGGTATCCCGAACGTTGTGGATCGTGTGGTGCAGCAGGCACTGCTCCAGGTCCTGGAGCCGCTGTTTGAACCGACGTTTCACGACAGCAGCCACGGCTTTCGTCCGGGTACTTCCGGTTATGCACCGAGGACCAGCTGACACCGCTCCACAAGTTCGACGCCCACATTCGGCGTCGAATTCGGGCGATCATCATTCGCCAGAAGAAGCAGCCACGTCATCTGTACCGTCACCTACTTGCAGGCGAGGTCTCTCCGAAGGCGGCGGCGCAAGCCGCCTATCAGCGCACTGGGGTGTGGCGCCGGAGCATCCGTTCCGGTATCCATAAAGCGTATTCGAACGCTTGGTTCAATGGGCGACTGCTGTCGCTCAAAGACCACTGGTACGTGCTGAATCCACGGGAGCGGGTCTCCGCTAAACAGCAACGGCTGTTCGAGCCATGAGACGATAACTTGAAGAGCCGGATATGTCAGCCCACAAGTCCGGTTCTGTGAGAGGCCTGGGGGAGCCATCCCCGGGTCTACTCGACGTCGCGACGAGCTGATGCGGATACAGGCTGAAGGGTTATTGCCGGAATGCGTTTCCTACCGCCACGCTCGATGAGTTATTCGGTCGGCCTCGCGGAGAAATCAACGTTTGAGACGCTACGTTCGCGGTCTTTTTTTTCGTCTGTCGAAGCGAGACAAGACCCGCCGCGAAAGCAGCGGAGCGGCAACGGCATAAACGCTCCAGTGCGGACAAACATGGGGGCAACGTTGGACATGCAACGCTATGTTGGTACAATGCATTTTCAACGTCGCGCTGTTTTCATCTCTTGACTTGAGAAGAATTTGCGACGCAATTGCATTGTATTGGTGATCTAAAATGAGTGCCGGAACGCGCGACTCAAAATCCAGTGCTCGCAAGGGTATGGAGGTTCAAGTCCTCTCTCTGGTACTTTTCTTCGTTGTTCGGCCTGGTGAGGCTCGTTAGGAGGCAAATCCAGGGGGAGCGGTGTTTGACGTGAATCTCGACACCGAACCGTCTTTTCCGAAAATACCTGCTCCGTGGCAAAAGTGGCTCCGAATTGCCGGGTACATTGGCCTCGTGCTGCTGCTGGCGTGGATCTACACGCATTCGCCGGAAGGGGACCAATGGCAGGAGCAGCCTCGGCCGATCCCGCCTGCGGCTTCCACTAGCCAAACACAGCGCGAGGAGCGAACGCCATCTCGTAATGCTCCTGCGGCCCAGAAGACGGTTCGGGAGCGCTCTCCGTCTCCTGAAAATCGACGTGAAAGCCGCGCGACTGCAACTGATCGTGATCAAGATCATGAGCGCGAGAGTTCGTTCATTGCTCGCAATGTTCGCATCACGAACGAAAGCGGCCGCGTTATTTATCGTGGTGATGTCGACGTTGGCCCCACATTGGAGCGGATCGATCGAGGCAAGCGTCTGCGGTTCTCACATGACGGAATTGTGTTCGAGAATCGCGAGAAGCGGCTGCCGCAGAAACCGCGCGGATATTACCGCGAGTTCATTCACCCGACGAAGGGCGAAAGCGGGCCGGGCGGCCAGCGCGTCGTCACGGGCCAGAATGGCGAAGCGTATTATTCGCCCGATCACTACCGCACATTTCAACGGGTACGATAGTCATGCCGAAGCGAGCGGAAGCAGCTTTCGAGTTTGTGGAAGACACGACGGGCTTTCGTGCGCCGGGTTGGCATGTCGTTCGACTTGATGGCCGCTTGCGCCGTAAACGGGATTTGCTGCGCGCGCTGGCGAGCGAGTTGAAGTTCCCCGGCTATTTCGGCGAGAACTGGGATGCATTAGAGGAATGCCTAGCCGATTTATCGTGGCTGGGTGAGCCCCCTGGAGTTGTTCTGGTTCATAAATACCTACCGCTTGCGGATCAGCAGCAACGTAAGGTCTATCTCGATATTTTACGGCAAGCGCAAGTGAATTCGCAGCGACCGTTCCGCGTGGTTTTCTCTTGTAATTTGCAGGCGGAAGTAAAAAGAGCAAACGAAGTCGCCGAATAGATGGCAAATGATAAGCCGCATATCGCGGCTATTGTTGGGCGAATCCGGCCGACGTTCCTTCATCGCGAGTTGCGAGCGACTTTAAAACGCGTACTTCTATCGAGTCGGATAGTGCCCTTACCGATCCATCGCCATAGAGCAGGTTGACGACATTCAAATGGGGCGAGGTCAGCGGATTGTTGGCGCCGATGTTTTCATAGATGCCGGGCAAGTCATAACGCCGCTCGTTTAGGCCATAACGCACCGTGGCGATGTTGTACGAAGGAGATAGCCAATCGCCGTAGTTCGGGGGCACGCCCAACGCTCGCGTTCCGGTGAGCCATCCATTGACGAAAGCCGCGGCGATTCGGATGGGGTGTCCCGTTTCGGTATAGCAATAGTTCGATTGCTCGCCGACCAACAGAGTATTGGAGAGCCCGTCTGTTACCTGGCGGACTCGGATCACTGCGTTTGGAATTAATAGGCCTCCCGCTGAGATTTGCCCCTCGCTACGGCAGCACCGGCTGACTCGTTGCTCGGGGAAGCCATCTTCGTTCGTAGCACCGGAGATACCGCTATACGATGGCGCCGCGATCCGGTAGCCGCTGGGAAACACAAATTTTTCGACGGGACTCGACGGACAAAACCAGAACGCCGGGGCAAAGTCATTGGCCTCATTGCCATTGTGAGAATTCGCCTGAACGTAGCCGGGATTCGAGCCGGCTCGATCGAGGCGGTCGGCGAGGCTAGCCTCTTCGAGGAAAGGAATCGCTTGCGCCCACCAGGAGAGTCCGTACATCGGTACCGGTGATAGATTGCGATCAAAGCGTCCCTCGGCTCCTTTGGGGAGATGCCCCTGGGTGGATTCGAAGTTGTGCAATGCGAGGCCGATTTGTTTGAGGTTATTGCGGCAGGCCGCTGCGCGGGAGCTTTCTCGGGTTTGTTGAATCGCCGGCAAGAGAAAGGCGACCATAAGCCCTAAGAGCGCGATGACTACCAGTAGCTCCAGGAGCGTAAAGGCAATGCGCTTGGCGGTCGGTTTAAGAATTAACGGCATAGGGGCCTTCGGCGGTGGCTATCAATCAGAGTGAGCAGGCCAATTGCAGTAAGTAGCGAGATCGATGGTTCGGGGACAGGAGCAGTGCCGGCGCCATGGTTTTGCCGCGCCAAGGCGTGTCGCCAAACGACAAAGTCGGCTCCGTTGATGATTCCATCTCGGTTGCCATCGGCATGGAGGTAATTCGGCGTGGTTCCGCCGTACGCTTTTCTCCACTCCACGTAATCGGCTGCATCGATGATGCCATCGATATTGTAATCGCCTGCAGCAGGAATGATGCGAGCGAATGACGTGATAACGAAGGTTGCAGTACCCTGAGCGAACATGGCGCCCTGGTAGGGAAAGAAGTCGTTCATGTCCAAGCTAGCGTGCAATTGTGGATCGTTGGGCTCGTCGAATTTTTCCCAATCCCAACTAATCGGAGCGGTGATCAGGACAGGTTTCCGGGTGTATGCAGCTCCATTTTTCAAAATCGAGGGTAACGAAGGGTCTAATTGCGTGTTGAACTCGACGCTGAGCAGATCACTCGCGACAGGAGCGCCGGCCGGTGTGAAATCGTTCGTGACTCTCATCGTGTAGGCGTTTGCCGTGAGCTGCAAAGCGATGGGGCCATTCACGGAATCAAAAACGTTGAACTTGAAACCTCCTTGAATGCTCTGCTTGTAGTCCTTCGAGCCAGCAAACGGAACAGTTTCGGTTACGGTCGTGTCGAAAGACAATGAACCAGTAAACGGAGCGGTCAATGGAAAGGCGGCTCCGAACACACTGTTCTGCGTGGGTGGAACTCCATTGCCTGCCCAAACGGGCTCGATGAAATTGCCTGAGAACGAATAGCCTACCCGTTCACCGAGAACGTCCTGAGTGCCCCCGACAAACAAAACGCAGAGGCTCATCTCTGCGATGAGCAGCATTTGATGTACATGCATAGAGCCAATTGAAAAGTCGACTTGCCCAGAAAGTAGATGCCTGCCGCTTTAAGAGCGGAATCCCCAATTGCTTGCTCCTGCGAGGCGCAAGGCTAATGAGGTACCGTAGTCGGAATCTATTCCAGGGTGGCTATAGTTTTAGCATGTGGACGATCGCACGAACAACTTTTGCAGTTATCAGTTTCGAAAGAGAAAGGCTAAAAAAGCCAAGCGAGGCGGTCGTTTATGCCCTAAGTGTTTATGGTTTCTAGGGTTACGAGCTGTGGTGCCTCCTGTAGGGGCATTCCGCGGGCCATAGCATCGCCTCCGGTTGGTGAGGAGCCAGCCCAGACGGCCCGACCGTTCCCTCCCAAGGATTTTGGGGCAAACTGAAGAGCCCAGTCGATTTTAATATGAAAATATTACGTGCATCCTTGATGGGCGTTATCGTGAAGACGTATAATCCGGCTCCACCTCCCCCAGACTGCATATTTCTTTCAGTTTAATGGCAATCAAAATCCTAATCGCCGACGATCACGATGTTGTCCGAACTGGCTTGAAAACCATGTTCGATAAGAGCCCCCTGAAGATAGTCGGAGAAGCATCGGACGGAGTCGCGGCTTACAAGTTGGTCAAGAAGCTTCGCCCGGATGTGGTTCTACTGGATGTGCGGATGCCTGCTGGAGACGGTATCACTTGCCTGGGACGTTTGCGGCTTGATTTTCCAGACATTCCGGTTGTGATGTTCAGTTCGTTCGATAATCCAACTTATTTGGCTCGCGCGCTGGCGTTGGGGGCAAGTGGCTATATTTTAAAGAACGCGACCCGGGAAAAATTGATTCAAGCTATTCAGGCAGTTGCGAGTGGCGAATCAATTTGGGTGAAGGATGATCTTCGTCGCGTAACGGGGGCCTTGGCGGCTCCTACTGTGATCTCCGATAACGATGTTCCGTTGACGAAGCGGGAAGGTGAGGTTCTCAAGCAAATTGCCTTGGGCCTGACCAATAAAGAGATCGCCCAAGGCCTAGGCATC
>CAZGMU010000047.1:0-18246 GCA_964526975.1 uncultured Planctomycetaceae bacterium | reverse complement strand
CGACATCGTGTTGTTCTATGTGTTCTTCGAGTTTACGCTGGTGCCGCTGTTCTTCATGATCGGCATTTGGGGTGGTCCCAAGCGGCGATACGCGGCGGTAAAGTTTTTCTTGTACACATTCGTGGGCAGCGTCATCACGCTTCTCGGCCTTGTGTCGCTCGTGCTTTTGGCTTCGTCGGGCGGGCTGCCGACTCCCACGTCGATGCCGGCCATTTCACAGTGGTTGGCTGAAAACCCGCTTGACCCTCAGCTACAGATTGCGCTGTTTTTGGCGATCAGTGTCGGTTTTATGGTCAAGGTGCCTGTGTTTCCGCTCCATACCTGGTTGCCGTTGGCGCACGTCGAGGCACCGACAGCGGGTAGCGTGCTGCTGGCCGGTGTGTTGCTCAAGTTGGGCACGTATGGCATTTTGCGGCTGTGTTTGCCGATGTTTCCGTATGCCAGCCAAACCGTGGGCTTGCCGCTCATGGCCGGGCTCGGCGTGGCTGGAATTATCTATGGCTCGCTGTGCGCACTCGCTCAGCGCGACATCAAAAAACTGGTGGCGTACAGCAGCGTGGCGCATTTGGGTTTTTGCATCCTGGGGTTGTTCGCGCTCAATGCGACCGGTATTTCGGGCGGCGTGTTGCAGATGATCAACCACGGGTTGTCGACCGGGGCGTTGTTCTTGCTGGTGGGTATGGTTTACGAGCGGTACCACACACGGATGCTCGACGACCTGGGCGGCCTGGCAACGCGGTTGCCGCTTTTGGCGTGCATCATGGTCTTCGTGGCGATGTCGAGCATCGGGTTGCCGGGGCTCAATGGCTTCGTGGGCGAAGTGTTGTCGCTCGCCGGTATGTTCCGGCGACATATGGTGTATTCCGTGCTGGGGGCGACGGGCGTGATACTCAGCGCTTGGTATCTATTGACGATGGTTCAGTATGCGTTTTTTGGCCCGCTACGTGAACCAGAGCATGGTGACCATAAGATTCTGGACATCAACTTCCGAGAACTGCTGGCGGTGGTTCCGATCTGTGCTGCTTGTTTGTGGATTGGCGTGAAGCCGCAGCCGCTGTTGGATTTGATTCGGCCGGATGTGGATGCAGTGGTGGCCGCTTACTTGCCGACGACCGCTCCCGAGAGTCGAGTGGCAAAGCAAAACAGCGTGCCGGGTCGCGATCACGCGTTGGCGGAAACGGAAGAGACAACGGAAGCTGACAAGTCACCGAGCCCGGCTCGGCGCGGGTAAGCCGGACGATTACTAGACAAATTTCGAAACGTGCCTGAAATCATCGAACAAATTCGTAATACGGCCTCGCTCATCGTGCCGGAGATCACTCTCTTTGTGACGGCGTGCGCGATGTTCTTGTTTGGGCCGTTCATGATCAGCGGGTCGGGCGAATCCACGCCAGGCTTGCGGCATCGATGGGGATTTCTGGCGATTGTCGGGCTCGGCGTGGCGTGGGTAGTGTGGTTCGGTCGCGGGGCCGAAGTGATCGACGGCAATTTGTTTCGTCTCGATCATCTTGTTTGGTACACGCGCGGCCTGGCGCTTTCGGTGGGCATTTTCTTGGCGCTCATTCTGTGGAACCAGATCGACGACAATCACGCGGCCGAGGCCTATGCTTGCCTGCTTTTGATCGTGGCGGGAACGAACCTCGTGGCGGCGGCGAATGACCTGGTGTCGCTGTTCCTATCGCTCGAGATGGTGAGTATCCCGACCTATATCTTGCTTTACTTGCCGCGGCGCGATCGGAGCGGCGGCGAGGCGACGCTTAAGTATTTTTTGCTGAGCGTGTTTTCGTCGGCGCTGGTGCTGTATGGAATGAGCTGGTTGTTCGGGGCGGCTGGAACGACCAACTTCACGGCGATTCAGCAGGTGCTGTCGAATCGTCCGCCGCACGCGGGCGAAGGCCTGCTCGAAATCGCGTTTGCGTTGATGTTGGCTGGCTTGTGCTTCCGGATCACGGCGGTGCCGTTTCATTTCTACGCGCCGGATGTGTTCCAAGGAACGACGGCGGCCAACGCGGCGATGCTCTCGTCCATTCCGAAGATCGTGGGTTTCGTGGCCTTGTTGCGGGTCATTCCGCTGACCGGCGCGAGCGAAAGCTGGCAGCAATGGGTGCCCGATCACTCGGCCCGGCAATTGCTTGCGGTATTGGCTCTGGCAACGATGTTCGTCGGCAACCTGATGGCGCTGCGGCAGAAGCATATTTACCGGCTGATGGCCTATTCCAGCGTGGCGCACGCGGGATACATGCTGATTGGTCTTGCCGTGGGGCAATCGCTGCCGGTGGGCGGGCCGGATGCCGTGTTGTTCTACCTGGCCGCGTATAGCTTGATGACGATCGGCGTATTTGCCTTACTGAGCGCGGTGGGGAATAAACAGCCGGAGCGCGGGCGAAGAGACCCAGAGGCAGGCCGGCTCAGCACCGTGCTGCCGCTCCCGCTTACGCAGCTAGGCGACTTGCGCGGATTGAGTCGTTCGCAGCCGGGGATCGCGATCCTGCTCGCCGTTTGCTTGTTTAGCCTGACGGGATTGCCCCCGACGGCCGGGTTCCTGGGCAAGCTGAATTTATTTCTGGCCGCGTGGTCGGATGAATCGAACATTGGGCGTGGCTTGGCGGTCGCGCTGGCGATCAACGCGGCGATTAGCGCATGGTATTACTTACGCATGGTGGCACTGATGTTTTTGGAGCCGGCCGATCTTGATGCGGATCAGGGGCGTGCCTTCGATTGGGCGCCGTGGTTGGCGGGCGTGTTCTGCGCGCTCGTTACAATCGTCATATTCGTTGCACCGCAATGGTTGTGGGACAGCGTGCGCTAAGAGCAAGTGCCGGCAACAGGTGGTTTCTATTGCTGCTAGCGTGGCAGACAACTAGACTGAAATCATGGCCAATATCGAGCTATCGCTCGATCCCCCCTTCTCCTTCCTGTCGAGTCTGCATCCACGAAACCGAGGGATCCGGCGATGGTGGCCGCGAAGCGTCCGCGGCCGGTTGCTTAGGTTTCCCGGGAGAGTCGCGACACGACGACACACTCGCTTTTCCCCTCATTTGTAAGGGCTTGTCTCACTCGATTCGAATTGAACAGGCCACTTTACGGGCAAGAGCATACAATTTGGCTTAGTCCCCGCACGGAACAACTTCGCCTATGTTGACAAATCTTTTTCTTAGACTGACCTTCGTCGGCGCCGAATGGGTCATGTGGGTGCTGCTGCTGCTGAGCATCATCAGCATCGCGCTGATGGTCGAGCGGGCTTTGTACTATTTCCGCACGAAGATCGATGCCGATGATTTAACCACCCGGCTGGATGAGCAACTGCGCGCGCGCAACTTGCAGGGAGCGTGGTTGCTGGTGAAAGATACGCATACCTATGCGATCGAGAGCGCGGTGGTGGCGGCCGGCCTTATTGCACTGCGAAACGGCGCGCAAGCGGCGGCCGAGGCGATGCTCAGCGTGAAGGCGCGGATGCGACCGGCGCTCGATGCGAATCTCTCGATTCTGGCCACGATCGGCAGCAACGCGCCGTTCGTGGGGCTGATGGGGACGGTGCTTGGTATTATCAAGGCGGCGCACGACCTGACGGCCGAGGCGGCCAATAGCAGCCCGAACGCGGTCATGTCGGGCGTGTTCGAGGCCTTGGTGGCGACGGCCGTGGGACTGTTTGTCGCCATTCCGGCGGTCGTGGCCTACAACTTGTATCAGCGGACGGTGCGGAAGCGAATCGCGCAGACTGATTCGTTGGCCCATCTGGTTCTATCGAGCGCGAAGATTGACCCCAGGGCTGCTGGCGCGGCTCCAGCCCCCGGTACCCCTCCAAAGGTAGCTTAAATGGCAGGCAGCATATCTTCCGGCTACGCGGATGAAGACGGCGATGCGATGAGCGCGATCAATGTGACGCCGCTCGTCGATGTCGTGTTAGTGTTGTTGATCGTGTTCATGATCACGGTGCCCGTTATCGTGGGCAGCGCGCGGGTGCAGGTCGACGTGCCTGAGACGACGTCAGTCGAATCGCCGCCAGAGCAGTTGCCGCTGATTTTTGCTCTCAAACGCGGCCAAGACGGAAAGAACTCGTTGTTCCTGAATGACAACCCGATTGACGAGGCAAGCGTGCGCCAGATGCTGGGCGATACGAAGATGAACAAGGACCAAGCGGTGTCGTTGTCGGCCGACCGTGGAATTCCCTATGGGGAGGTCATGAGGGTCATCGATATGTTGGAATCGCTGGGACTTCGAAAACTTTCACTCGACACGCGGCACGTCGAGGCTCGCTAAGGGCTCCATGCCTGCCCATCAAGACTTTGACGCGCCTCGGTTGCCCGCGGGCAGCGGATCGTCGGACGCATCGCTCTCAATGCTGGGGATTCGCCGCAGAGGTCGCCTTCCCGCCGGAGCACCAGGAGAAGCAGGGGGCTGAGCGAGGCAGTTGGGGCCCAAATGGCGACCCGCTGGGGGACGCGGCGAGGCGCTTGTAGGTGACGTATCTGTCGCTCTACACGCTTGAGACGTATTATCGCCATTTGTCGATCTACCAGGCGAAGTCGATGCCTGGCATCCAGTAAGCGGTGCGAGTGCCGTGTTCGTGTGGTTTCGCGACCTGTTCTCTCTGGATCGTGGACTTATATCGGGTGGAGAAGCTGTTCGGTTTATTGTCTTGGGCACGCCGTAGAAGTTTGTGGCAAGGCGGCTGAGCACGGTTGACTTGAGATGCTATCACGACCTGAGCTATACTGGGATGCTCTATTCAGGCGTATTCCTTCTTTCCCAGAGATTGTGCATGCGTGGTCGCGCAAAGGCATATGGACTTGCTCTGTCCTGTTGCGCGAAGGTTTGGGGCCTGATTTTTTTCTTGACCTTCGCGTTTTTCGCGCCGGTTCGGAGTTTGTGGGCGGCTGACTCCAACGAAATCGTGATCGGCCATTATGCTTCGATGACAGGCTCGGAGGCCACGTTTGGCAGGTCGACCGACAACGGCATCAAGTTGGCGATTGATGAGATCAACGCGGCCGGCGGAATCAACGGCAAGAAAGTCCGTGTCATCACGTACGACGATAAGGGAGATGCACGAGAAGCGGGCACGGCAGTGACGCGGCTAGTGACAAGCGATCACGTGGTCGCGGTGCTGGGCGAAGTGGCGTCGAGCTTGTCGCTGGTGGCGGCGCCCGTTTGTCAGCAGAACAAAGTGCCGATGATCAGCCCGTCGTCGACGAATCCCAAAGTCACGAAGATCGGCGACATGATCTTCAGAGTTTGCTTCATCGATCCATTTCAGGGATTCGTATGCGCCAAGTTTTCGCGCGAGAATTTGAAGGCCACTCGGGCTGCAATTCTCTATGATCAGACAAGCGCGTATTCGGTAGGACTCAACGAGGAGTTTGCCAAGGGGTTCGTAAAGCTGGGCGGGCAGATCGTCTCGCGAGAGACGTACCAAGCGGGCGATCAGGATTTTTCAGCCCAGTTGATTTCAATTCGAGCGAGCAAGCCGGATGTGATTTTCGTGCCTGGCTACTACACCGATATTGGCAACATCGCCATTCAGGCGAGGCGGTTGGGAATCAAGGCGCCGCTGTTGGGCGGCGACGGCTGGGACTCGGATAAACTTGGCGAGATTGGCGGCAAGTCGATCGACGGTTCGTACTATTCAAACCACTATTCGCATCAGGATCCGAACCCGCGAGTACAGGATTTTATCCGCAAGTATAAAGAGCGATTCAAGAATACGCCTGATGGACTGGCGGCATTGGGCTATGATGCGGCGCGAGTGCTGGCCGAAGCGATTGGTCGCGCTCGCTCGCTGGATGGCGCTGCCATCGCGGCAGAGTTGGCCAAGACGAATGACTTCGACGGCGTTACTGGAAAGATTTCGATCGACAAAAATCGCAACGCGGTGAAGCCGGCGGTGATGCTGGAGATGAAGAATGGCTCGCCGAGCTACGTCTCTACGATCGAGCCGATGGCGGTGGAAGGCGAGGATAGCAACCCGCCAATCGCGATTCCATCGCGGGCCTGGTCGCTGGCCGACTTTGTGCAGATTCTCGTGACCGCGCTGGCTGTGGGCAGCTTGTACGCGCTCATTGCGCTCGGTTACACGATGGTGTATGGGATTCTGCAATTCATCAATTTCGCGCATAGCGATATTGTCGTGCTAGGCGCGTGGTTAAGTTACACGTTGTCGACCAAGCTGCTGCCACTGGTCGGGCTCGATCCCAAGAGCGATGCTGTGCCGCCGCTGTGGGTGGGCATGGTCGTTCTTGTGGTTGCGATGGTGTTTTGTAGCATCGTTGGATTTTTAATCGAGCGGCTGGCTTATCGGCCGTTGCGGCGAGCGCCACGCCTGAATGTGTTGATCACGGCGATCGGCGTGTCGCTGCTTTTGCAGAACGTCGGCCAGTTGAATTTCTTGTTTGGGGCGATTCCGCAAAAAATGCCGACGCTGCTGCCAGATCTCGAACTACTGCGGATTTCGTTGCCCGGCGGATCAGGCAATACCGATGTTGTCATCGGCGTGGTCGACGCAATGATCATCGGCACCTCGCTCGTGCTTATGTTGGTGCTGCAGTACATGGTTTTTCGCACGAAAATTGGCACGGCGATGCGGGCCGTGGCGTTTAACCCTGACGCGGCTTCGTTGATGGGCGTGCCGGTGGACCGAGTCGTTTCGTTTACGTTTATATTCGGTTCGGCGTTGGCCGCGGCAGCCGGTTTTCTGTTTGTGTTGAAATACCCGGAATTGAACCAGCCGGCCCACAGCACGTGGGTGATGTTGGGGTTGAAGGCGTTTGTGGCGGCGGTGATCGGCGGAATCGGAAACGTGCGCGGCGCGGTGTTGGGCGGTTTCGTGATTGCGGCGGCCGAGCAATTCGGCGCGTTTTACCTATCGTCGAACTATCGCGACGTGTATGTGTTTGCGTTGTTGATTTTAATTTTGCTTGTGCGTCCGAGTGGTTTGTTAGGCTCGACGGTCAAAGAGAAGGTGTAAATCGCCGATGGCGAAGCGAAATCCAACTTTGCTCGAGCCCGCTCGACAGTTGCCCGTGCGCAGCTTGGGTGGAACGATCGCAACCAGCGGCGTGCCGGTGGTCGTGGGCGTGGCGCTGGCAGCGGCGCTACATTTTGTGCTGCCAGCCAACGATTTTTCCACCAAAGTCGTGATGGACGCGGGGATCGCGATCATCCTGGCCGTGTCGCTCAACATTGTGAATGGCATGACGGGGCAGTTTTCGCTGGGGCACGCCGCATTCATGGCGCTGGGCGGATATGCGGCCGGATTGGTGACGTATTACGGCTCGATGTTGATGTGGGGAACCGCCGCGCGAAACGCCACATTCTTGGGGGCGGGCGAGTGGTTGTTTGTCTTTGGCTGTCTGTTTGGCGGCATCATCGCGATGCTCGCCGGTTATGTCGTGGGGCTGCCGTCGCTTCGGTTGCGAGGCGATTATCTGGCGATCGTGACGCTAGGATTCGGCGAGATTTTGCGCGTGCTATTACAGCAGACGAACCCGATCATCGACAATGTGAACGACTTGCGTTCGGCCGGAGTATCGCAACTCGTGCCGCCGCCGGTGGGCGGGGCGGTCGGTTTCAATGGGTTGCCGGCGTACACGAATATATTTTGGGTGTACACGTTTGTGGCGGTGACGCTGGTGGTTGCATACCGGCTGAAGCAATCGAGCCTGGGACGAGCGATGATCTCGGTGCGCGAAGATGAATTCGCCGCGCAGGTGATTGGTGTGAACGTGGCGCGGGTGAAGGTGCTGGCCTTCATGATGGCGGCATTTTTTGCCGGCGCGGCGGGTGGGCTGTTTGCTCACGAAAGCGGCAATATCATCCGGCCGCAGGACGCTGGTTTTCAACGATCGCTTGATTATGTGCTAATGACCGTGCTTGGCGGGCGCGGCTCGGTTTCAGGCGTGGCACTCGCGGCGATCTTGCTCACGGTGTTGCCGGAGCCGTTGCGTCAGTTTGATCAATATCGGCTCATTGTGTACGCACTGCTGCTCATCGGCATGATGTTGTTGCGGCCACAAGGCTTGTTTGGCATTCACGAAATTTGGGATTTCTGGGCAGGAAAAAAGACCGACGAGTCAGCCGGAGGGCAAACCGATGGCTGAGGCGTTGCTCGATGTTGATGGGATCGGTGTTTCCTTCGGCGGCTTGAAGGCTGTACAGGACTTTTCGATCCAAATACCGCGCGGCGGGTTGTACGGCTTGATCGGGCCGAACGGGGCTGGCAAAACGACCGTGTTCAATTTGCTCACCGGCGTGTACCGGCCTATGGGCGGCCGGATCACATTGGACTCGCAGAGCATCGCCGGCTTGAAATCGTACGAAGTTGCCAAAGCGGGAATCGCGCGAACGTTTCAAAACATTCGATTGTTTCCCGATCTCAACGTGTTGGACAACGTGCGTCTGGCAGGACAAATGCGAGCGCGTCATGGAGTGTTCGATACGCTGCTCCGCACGAACCGCTATCGAAGTGAAGAGCAAGAAATTTACCGCAAGTCGTTCGAATTACTTGGATTGTTCGACTTACAATCGCGAGCCATGGAGCAGGCCGATAGCTTGAGCTACGGCCACCAGCGGCACCTGGAGATCGTGCGCGCATTGGCCGCGGAGCCGAAGGTGTTGTTGCTCGATGAACCAGCGGCCGGGTTGAACTCGCGGGAAAAGCGCGAGCTGGCCCGGTCGATTCGAGAAATTCGTGACAGATTCGGCGTTGCGATTTTGCTGATCGAGCATGACATGGGGCTAGTGATGGATATTTGCGAGCAGATTACGGTGCTCGATCATGGAGTAATTATCGCGCACGGGCCGCCGGTGGCGATTCAGAATGACCCGAAGGTAATCACAGCGTACCTCGGTAGTGAAGTGGATTTTGTGAATTAGCTTGTGAGCGTTCGCGGTTGATCGAATATGTCGCTTTTGGAAGTTGAAAATCTGACGGTGCTCTATGGCTCGATCGAGGCGCTGCGCGGCGTGTCGCTGCACGTCGACGAAGGCGAGGTCGTGACGCTGATCGGCGCGAATGGGGCAGGGAAGTCGACGACGCTGCGGACGATCTCCGGGCTGAACCAGCCGAAGCGGGGCAAGGTCATTTTCAACGGCCAGGCGATTCAGGGGTGGCCGCCGCATCGCGTGGTGAAGAGCGGGCTGGTACAGGTGCCAGAGGGACGCGAGATCTTTGCGAACCTAACGGTTGATGAAAACTTGCAGTTGGCCGCGTTTCTGAGAAAGGACAAGGCGGCAATTCACGCCGATCGTGAACGAGCGCTTGGTTTATTTCCGCGTGTGCGGGAGCGGCTGAAGCAACCGGCCGGCACGCTCTCTGGCGGCGAACAGCAGATGCTGGCGATTGCGCGGGCGCTTGTGGCACGGCCCCGGCTATTGATGCTCGACGAGCCTTCGCTCGGCCTGGCGCCGCAACTCGTGCGGAGTATCTTTCAGGTGATTCACGAGATCAACCGCGAAGGGACGACGATTTTGCTTGTCGAGCAAAATGCCAACATGGCTCTCAAAGTGGCCCATCGCGCTTACGTGATCGAGGTCGGCCAAATCCGGATGGAAGGCCCAGCGGCCGACCTTGCAGCCAGCGATGAGGTGCGCAAGGCGTACCTCGGGGCGCATTGAGAGCTTGTCGACCCCCCACCGCAGAGCAACGCGTTATAGCCGGACTGCCACAGGGGCCGGGGCTCGGCGAGCGTGGCTCGCCGGCCATGGGGAATGTGTTTCCGAACCTGTGCTAGCGATTGCCGCTCTTTCGGACGCGCAGATTGTTCGTTTTCGCACGGCTTTTATTCTGATCCATCTTCTTGCGAAGGTTGGCAAACTTTGTGGCCGGTTTGCGGCCTGCTGGCTTTCCGGATTGCGACATTTTGCTGTTTTCCCTTGATTCGAGCGACTATAGGATGAAATAAGCTACGCTTATCTATCCGGACCAAATTTACTTGATACTGCAAACACCGCCGCCTGCTGTCATGCCCAATTGTATACGAAACGGCTTGTGGATTGCGCCAATTTTTTTGCTGAGTGGCTGTTGGCAGAAGATTGAGTACACAGGCGAACCGATTGCCGTCGCGAAATCCTCCGTGCAGGCCACAGCCGCGACCGATGCCGCAAGTAACCCCAGCCATGTGCCTGAGACACAGCCAGATGTCACGTCTACACCTCCGGTGACCGAGAGGACGCCTGTCGTACTGGCTCGTGTTGATGTTGCCGACGCTCAACCGGCGCCGGAGCTTCAACCGTCTCCGGCCACGCCGATTCAACCAGCGTCACCGGTACCTGCACGAAAACCAGACGATGACGACCGCTACGCGATTCCCGCGAAGGCGGTCGAAACGACTGCCGAATCTCGATTCGCGGCAAATGATACACCGTCGCCCACGGCGCCGGAACAGCAATCGCCCCCGCGTCACGCAGGTGCGGTGCCGGCGTCGGCCACGATTGATGTCGCGGTGCTAAAGAGGGCGCCTAATGTTCGGCACGCCGCATGGACTTTGGGCAGCCGACTGAGTTTGGCAGCGCTAGCACACGATCGGCGGATGGCGGCTAACAGTATTCCAACCTGGCTCGATGAAGCCCGGTCGGCTTGCAAGGTGCTTGGCACAACGGTGCCGGAGCTGCCCAAGGCTGCGCCCGAGGGAGACACTTCACTAGCCTCGCCTCAGGTGATGGATTATTTGCTCGCCGAGGGACAGCGTATTGGCCGTGACTTAGCAAAGCAATATGGGCCGGAGCAGGCGGCTTTGTTCGAGGTGGCTTTGAAATCGAATCTTCTTCTGCTGCTGTACAACCCTGGATCGGAGGCGACGAGTTCGATTTCGGCTTCGATCGTACGGGCCGCGCCGCAGGCGAAATTGCCGCAACAGTTGTGGGCTCCGCTCGTCGAGCGCATCAGGAATAAGGCCTCGTTGGAGGATGTGCGAACCGCGGTTCGGCAGATGCATGGCGATGTGAGTGGTTACCTTGCCAGCGCGGAGCCAGTCGCTCGATGAGTTCCGCGGCCAATTCGCTGCCCGCTTGGCGACGTTCGACGTTGCCTCTCGCGCTCGTTGGTAGTTTTCTGTTATGGGCATCGCTGCCGCCGCTGGCCCTGGGTTGGCTCGGATGGATCGCGCCGGTACCGTGGCTACTGCTCGTGCGCATGGATGCTTTGCCAGGCCGGCGACCGTATCGAAAGATTTACCTGGCGGGGCTTCTCTTCTGGCTGGCGTCAATCTATTGGTTGTGTTTGCCTCATCCGGTTTTGAGTCTCGGCTGGATTGCGCTTTCCGCTTATCTGGCCATCTATGTATCGATCTTTATTGGACTGACGCGCGTGGCGGTTCATTGTTGCCGCGTTCCCTTGTGGCTGGCAGCGCCTGTCGTTTTTACTGGTTTGGAGCTAGCGCGTGCGCATATGCTCACGGGCTTTCTAATGGCATCGCTTGCTCATACGCAGGTGCGTTGGACGACGTTGATTCAAATCAGCGACCTCGCTGGTGAATACGGAGTCGATTTTGTTGTGATGCTTGTGGCAGCTAGTATCGCCACGCTTTTTCCGCCGTCGTTTCTGAAACCGCCAGGCGAGAATCACCAGCATGGCGGTTCGGCTGCTTCGCGGTTTGCCGTGCTGATTCCCGCCGTTATCGTGTTGGTTGCCGCGCTTGCTTATGGCAATTGGCGTCTTAGCAGGGGAGGGGAGGAGTCGAATGCGGCAAGCGAACGGAAGGGGCTGCGAGTGGCGCTGATTCAGGGCAACAGCTCGGCCGATATGAAGTTCGACTCGTCGCGGGAACGACAGATCATGACAGACTATGTCGAGCTTTCGGAGAAGGCGGTCGCCAAAGCTCGCGAGGCAGGGGATGGGCGACCGGTGAACCTGGTCGTCTGGCCGGAAACGATGTTTCGCTCGCCGCTCATTACGTTTGACCCTGGTTATCAAGCGCCACCTGGCGCTAGTCGGACGCCTGAGGAAATTGCCCAATACGGGCCCAACGACTTGGCTAATTTGGTGAAGCGACTGGGAGTGCCGGTGATGGTTGGCGTCGATCGGGTACATTATCCGATTGCTGGCTCGGGCAACAAAGAGGCGCCGCCGCGAGTGTTCAACTCGACCGTCCTTGTTGGTCACCAGGGAGAGATTATCGGCACGTACGACAAAATGCATCGCGTGATGTTTGGCGAATATATTCCGTTTGCCGAGTGGTTTCCGTTTTTGTATGCCGTTACGCCGCTGACGGGCGGGATCGTCGCGGGTGAAAAGCCGGCGGCCCTGCGGCTGGATGGTGTGTATTGTTTCTCGCCCAATATTTGTTATGAAACGACAATTCCGCATGTCATTCGCCGCCAAGTGGCTACGCTTGAAGATAGTGGCGAACATCCCGATGCGCTGGTGAACGTAACCAACGATGCCTGGTACCACGGTTCCAGCGAGCTGGATATGCACCTGGCCTGTGGCGTGTTTCGCGCGGTCGAGTCGCGGCTGCCGCTCGTGATCGCGGCCAACGGTGGCATCTCCGCCTGGGTCGACCATCTGGGGCGAGTCCGTGCTCAGAGCCCACGCCAGCAAGCCGATTTCATCATCGCTGACATCGAGTCCAGCGGAATGCAGAGCTTCTACGTGCGATATGGCGATTGGTTTTCGGCTTTGTGTCTGCTGTGCTGCATTGTTTTGGCTGCAATCGGGTGGAAGTGGAACCGCGATTTGCGTAAAGTTATCGAGACAGGAAATTGACGCCCAGGCCACCCTCAATCCCAGTGGCTGAGCTCCCTCCGCTTCACATTCCCGCCCTGCCCTTCCATGCCCGTTGTTCTCCAGCTAACGAATGCCCATAAACGCCACGGCGACCAGCTTCTGCTTGACGGAGCCAGCTGCGCGCTGCCCGACGACCAGAAAATCGGCCTCATTGGCCGCAACGGATCCGGCAAGTCCACGCTTTGCCGCATACTTCTCGGCGAAGAAGAATTGGATGCGGGCGAAGTCGCGCGGGGGAGAAACTTGAAGCTGGGTTACCTGCAGCAGCACGATCCATTCAAGCCGGGCGAGACGGTGCGCGAATTCCTGATGCGAGACAGCGGCCAGCCTGACTGGCGCTGTGGCGAGGTGGCATGGAAGTTCCAGTTTCCCGATGTCATGGTTGACCAGCCGGTTCGCGAACTCTCTGGCGGTTGGCAGACGCGTACGAAGCTGGCTTCGCTGCTGCTGCACGATCCTAATTTGCTTATTCTCGACGAGCCAACGAACTTTCTCGATTTGCGCACGCAAATCCTGCTCGAACGGTTCCTCAGCGAGTTTCGCGCCGGTTGCCTGATCGTTTCACACGATCGCGAGTTTTTGAAGCGCACCTGCACTCATACGCTCGAACTCGCGCGCGGCCGACTGACGCTTTTTCCCGGCAACGTTGACGCGTATTTGGCCAATGTCGAGGAACGCCGCGAGCATGATCTTCGCGTGAATGCCACCACGCTTGCCAAGCGCCGTCAGCTTGAAGAATTTATTGCAAAGAATAAGGCCCGCGCGAGCACTGCGACCCAAGCTAAGAGCAAAGCGAAGCAGCTTGAGCGACTCCAACTTGTTCATGTGGAAGGCCCGGAGTCGAGCGTACGGTTCCGTTTCCCAGACATCGAGCCGCGCCAAGGCCCGGCGCTGCGAACTCGCGACCTTTCGATCGGGTATCCCGACCACACCGTCGCCAGCGACGTGCATATCGAAGTCGACCACGGCACACGCGTCGGCGTCGTCGGTGACAACGGCCAAGGCAAGACGACGTTTCTGCGAACCGTGTGCGGTTCACTCGAGCCGCGAACCGGCGAGGTTAACTGGGGCTACGGTTGCCAGGTCGGCATCTATGCCCAGCATGTTTACACATCGCTGCCTGTTCAGAAAATGGTGATGGAATACCTAGAGTACGAGGCGGCGCCGAAAACCAATACCCAGCAGATCAAAGACGTCGCCGGCAGCTTTCTCTTCAGCGGCGAACTGATCGAGAAACCAATCCGCGTGCTCAGCGGGGGAGAGAGGGCCCGCCTCGTGCTTGCGGGCTTGCTGCTACAGAAGAACAACATTCTCGTGCTCGACGAACCGGGCAACCATCTGGATGTTGAATCGGTCGAAGCGCTGGCCGAGGCGCTCACGACCTATGAGGGAACCGTCATTTTCACGAGCCACGATCGGCACTTTATGCATCGTGTGGCAACGTGCGTCATCGAAGTACGCGCTGGCAAGGTCGCCAGCTACCCGGGTAGCTTCGACGATTACGTTTATCGAGTACAGAACGAGATCGACTCTGGCCTCCGCCAGCCTCACGCGACTGGGCCTTCCGTCAAGGAGGTTGACACCTCTCGATTACCCGAACGGAAATCGGGAGGGCG
Organism: uncultured Planctomycetaceae bacterium; assembly: GCA_964526975.1. Lineage (GTDB taxonomy): Bacteria > Planctomycetota > Planctomycetia > Pirellulales > Lacipirellulaceae > JABDGM01. The sequence goes on along the minus strand of CAZGMU010000047.1, from coordinate 3,909 downwards.
ATCGGATCGTGACGCACAGAAAAAACTGAAAGCGGTCGAGCGGAAAATCGCGCGATTGGATGACGAAAAGAAAAATCTAAACGAGAAACTTCTGACGGTGACGGAAAAGGCCGAGGCCACACGACTTCAAGCGGAGTTGGCCAGGCTGACGTCTGATCTTGCCGAGTTGGAAGAAGAATGGCTCGCCCGCTCAGCGGAGCTGGACGCGGAGTGACATAAGCCGCGCGACGACTCCTGAAAACATTAACAAGACCGTCGATGGTTCGGGAACCGTCGTCGCAAGCTCGGTTCCAGTAGCGGCGACAGCACCGAAGCCACCTCGCCAGCGCAGGAAATCAGCCTGATCGATCTTGCCGCTGCCATCGCCGTCGGCGCCAGCGAATCGAATAACACTCGCGCCAAGTGTTTTACGCCAAAGCACATAGTCGGCAGCCGTGACCGATCCGTCGCGGTTGTAATCACCAGCGAGAGCGCCGAACTCATAAGCGCCGATATCGTAGGCCGCGCCGGCTTTGCGTGGCAGGCCTTCAATATCTGCAGGGGGAGCGAGTTGGCTCGTGCCGGCGTTCTTGGCGGGCGAGGTGCTTTGTAGCCGATAGTCGTTGCCAGCAAGATCGGCGAACTGCACGCTGCCGGGCGTGACGACCACGGAGTGAGTATCCTGGCCAGTTGCCGCTTGCCATTGGGCGAGGGTGATTTGCGTATTGCCGTTGTCGGTCGAGAAGCGATCCATCACCGCGTTGTAATCACTCATCAGGCCGCTCAGGCTGTCTGCGCTCGCGGTGATAGCGCCGCGAAACGAATGGGCGTTGACCAGGATATTGTTGAGGATCGTATTGTTGGTACTGGCGTTTTGAATGTTGATCGCCCAACGGGCATCGTTGGCCTGGGAAATCGTGTTGTTGACGACGATGTTGCCCGTCGAACCAGAGGCTCCGTCGATCTTGTACAGCGAGATGCCGCTGGCGTGGTTGCCGTAGAGTAGATTGTTCTCGATGAGCGAGTTCTTGACACCATCCATGTTGATCCCGCTGCCGCCGCCGAGGCCGTTGTTGTAGATCCGATTTCCCGAAACAACCGCGTTGCTGATAATACCGTCGCCCCCTTGGCTCAAATCGCCATTCATGTGGATGCCATTGCCGCGGTTGTCAAACGAGATATTGCTGCGGATCACGGGACGATCGCCGCTGTTCGAGACATAGATGCCATGCTCGTTAACCGAGCCAGACGTAATGTTGTTCTCGATCACCAGATCGTTGACGAAGCCAGTGAAAATGCCCCAATAGCCGTTGTTGTACGAGTGGACGTTGCGGATCGTGACCGACGAGGCGAGTCGATTGCCATTAATACCGACCGAGCGGACGCCAGCACGCTCCATGCCGGTGACGGAAAACCCATCAATGGTTACATACGAAGCGTTTTCCAAATTGATGCCATGTTGCGTGCGAATCGGATTGGGTTGATTGATGAGCACCCCAGGCTTAGCATTGAACACAATCGGCGCGGCAGCGGTGCCACTGGTATCGAGATAGAAACCGGCATAGTTGCCAGCACGAGCAGTAACTTGATCGCCTGGCCCGACGACATCGGCCGCATGCTGCAGCGTCTGCCACGGTGCGGCGCTGGTGCCAACAGCCGAATCGCTGCCAGTCGGTGAAACATAATACTGTGCCGCTGAAGCAATCACCGGCATGAAAACAGCAACGAGTGCAAACAGAAGCAGCAGAGCCAAACGAGTCGACATACCGACCTCACGATCTGTTCCTGGATTGTGAGTTATACACCACGTGATTGGGCCTATCACGTCGACAAATAGTCCAGGAGGGGGCCGAACCCCCTGCCACCAATGGATTGCGAGGTCGTTTTTTTGGGCCCTTTTTCCCGAGGAAAAACCACCCTTGCACTACATTCCTTGAAGCACTTCGCTCGTCACTCTTCAGATTGCAGCGAATTTTGTGGGACATGGCATTCACCTTCCCTACCGCACCACCGCTTTCGATTGCTTGGCGCTGGTCACAGCCTCCTCTTCGAATTCCAAAGTTCGTCCCATCCCGTCCGGGAACTTGGCAATCATTCTCAGTTCTTTGTGGCGGTGGAGTAGAGTCGCCGCGAGGCGAATTTGAGCGGTCAGCTCAAAAGGCTCCAGCGAACGGCCGCAACCTGAGTCTCGCTTGCTACCTGGCATATCTTAGCCGAGTTGCTCGGCAAGCGCGACAATGATGCCCTCAGGCCCGCGGATGTAGGCTAGCCGGTACGTGTCCTTGTACTGCATTTCGCCAATAAGTTCGGCACCGTGGGCGCGCAAGCGTGCAACGACGGCGTCGAGACAATCGACGGTGAACATGATGCGACGGATGCCCAACGCGTTCACCGGCGCGTCCACGGGCCCATACCTGATCGCGTCGGGTGTGTGGAACTTATCCAGCTCAATGCCCTGCCCATCGGGAGTCCGCATCATAGCAAGGGTGGCCCGCACGTCCTTGAGCCCGATCAGGCTCCCGACCAAAGGCCCTTCGACTGCCGTCTCGCCTTCGAGCTTGAGGCCCAGTTCGATGAAGAACGCCTTAACGGCTTCGAGATCGTCGACGACGATGAGGACGTTGTCCATCCGTTTCAGCGCCATAGCCTTCCTCTCCTCGCTTTATTGCTCACGTCCGTAACTGCCGCACGTGGCGTATAACGTCAAGGGTCGCCGGGTAGGCGCGAGTGATCCGCCATTCAAATAACCGGCATGTCGTCCGCTCCCGTATGTCGTCTTGTCAGGCTTGCCGCCAACCATCCACGTGCGCATCGGGCATGGAGTCCGCTATTAGATTCAACTTGATGCCTGAGAGTGATGTCCCAAGCATTGTGCCGGAGGCTCGCTCTATTTACGCAGACCAGTTTTTAACTCCCTAAAATGTGCAAAAGTCGAACTTAGGAGTTGATAAGCAAACGGTACGCGATAAGCCCGAAATCTGGAAAGAGCTAGGGGCGGATTCGCTCGATATGGTGGAACTCGCCATGGAGGTGGAAGACTAACCGGTGGCCGTATAACAGACAGCGATTACCTCGCTCGCGGATGTGCCTTCTCGTACGCCGTCCGCAGGTTGGCCGTGCTGACGTGCGTATAGATTTGCGTCGTCACGAGGCTCTTATGCCCGAGTAGCTCTTGCACGCTGCGGATGTCGGCGCCGCGGTCTAAGAGATGCGTTGCGAAGCTGTGGCGGAGTGTGTGGGGCGACGTCCGCGTGTCGAGGCCGGTTTCTTGGATGTACTTTTCGAGCATCCGGGCGACGCTGCGCGTCGTGAGCCGGGTGCCGAATTTGTTGGTGAAGACCGGGGCTTCTCGTCCCTGCTTTTCGCGCGGCGATAGATCGCGCTTCTGTAGCCAGCTCGTGAGCGCGCTGGCGGCGTAGGAGCCGATCGGGGCGAGGCGCTCTTTTTTGCCTTTGCCGCGGATGCGGAGAATGCCGGCCGCGAAGTCGAGATCGCCTTCGTTGAGGCCGACCAGCTCGCTGACGCGCAAGCCGGCGGAGTAGGCTGTTTCGAGGATTGCGCGGTCACGGAGTGCGGCCGCGGCGTTTCCCTTTGGCGCATCGAGTAGTTTGCCAACTTCCTCGTTCGTTAGAAAGTGAGGCAGCTTGCGGCTCTTGCGCGGGTTACGAATGGCCTTGGCCGGGTTGGCTTTGGCCCAGCCTTCGCGCTGGCCGAATCGCATGAAGCTGCGTACGGAAGCCATGCGTCGCGAGATCGACGACTTGGCGTAGCCCGCTTCGGTGAGTGCCGAAAGAAAGCCACGCAGTTCGTTCGTCGTAACACTGCCTGGTGACGGGCTTTGGCCGGCTTCATCCGACAGATACTCCGCCAGCGAATGCAAGTCCTCGCGATAGCTCTTAAGCGTGTGCGGCGACGCACCACGCTCGACGC
>CAZGMU010000046.1:14927-18343 GCA_964526975.1 uncultured Planctomycetaceae bacterium | reverse complement strand
AGAAGGACGAGTTTCTGGCCATGCTCGCCCATGAGCTGCGCAACCCGCTGGCCGCGATCAAATACGCGGTGACGATCGGAAAAATGTCGCCGACCGACTCGCCGGTCGAAACCTACGACGTTATCGACCGTCAAACACAGAATCTGGCTCATCTGATCGAAGATCTCCTGGATGTCTCGCGTATCAGCCGAGACAAAGTCACGTTGCGCAAGGAAGCCGTCGACGTAGCGGCGATCATCCACGGCGCCGCGACAACCGTCCGTCCACTGATCGAGGACCGCATGCATGATCTGATTCTCGAACTGCCGCCCGAGCCGGTTTGCGTTTTCGCCGACCCGACCCGGGCCGAGCAGATCGTGATGAACCTGCTCACGAACGCGGCCAAGTACACGAAGAACGGCGGGCGTGTCACCGTCCGCGCCACGACCGATGAAAACCAAGCCATGATCGAAGTGATCGACACCGGAGTCGGCCTCCCGCCAGAACTCTTGAACCGCGTCTTCGATCTGTTCGCCCAAGCCGATCGAACGCTTGATCGTTCGGAAGGCGGCCTGGGCATCGGCCTCACGGTCGCGCAAAAGCTGGCCGAAATGCACGGTGGCATGATCACCGCCAATAGCGAGGGCTTAGGAAAAGGCTCCACGTTTACGGTGCGCCTGCCAATCACCCTGGAGCGGCCCGCCGGCGGGCAGAAAAAGCAGCGGCACACCACGGGCTCTCAACAACTGTCGCAAAAGGTCTTGGTGGTCGACGACAATCAAGACACCGCGATGTCGTGCGCCCGGCTGCTCAAGGGAATGGGGCACGAAGTACGAACCGCGTTCGACGGGCTGGCTGCCCTCGAAGCCGCGCGATCGTTCAAGCCGCAGGCCATCTTGCTCGACATTGGCCTGCCGGGAATGAACGGCTACGAAGTCGCGAAAACCTTACGTGAAGAGGGCTTCGCGAATGAGCTCATCATCGCGATCTCCGGGTATGGTCAGCCGGAAGATCGAGAACGTTCGCGGCAAGCCGGCTTCGATGATCTGCTGGTAAAACCAGTTCCGCGTGACGCTCTGCTCCAGGTGCTCGAGCAGAGTGCCGAGCGGCACATCCTGGCCACTTGAGCAGCTGCCCATCTTTGGGAACAATGCGTTCTCACGCAGAGGCACAGAGCTTTCGAAAACCGGACGCTAGCCACACAGAGGGTACCCGCCGGCTAACTTAAATTAGCCGCGGGGCGCTAGCCCCCGGTTTTGTTGCAGACTCTAGGGTTTTGCTTCCACGTTCTTAACGTTCACAACTATTTTAATGGATAACTTTCCGATGAGCAGAAGCACCGATAAACCTCTCGTGGCGATCCTGATGGGCTCGAAGAACGACTGGGAGACCATGCAAGCGGCGGGGAAGATCTTCGACGAGTTTGGTGTGCCCTACGAAGCCAAGGTCGCCTCGGCCCACCGCTCGCCGGAACTGGTGGCCGAGTACACGAAGGCGGCCGAGGGGCGCGGCATCGAGGTCATGATCGGCGCGGCTGGCCTCGCGGCTCATCTGGCCGGCGTCATCGCGTCGCTGACGCTATTGCCGGTACTCGGCGTTCCCATGCAAGGGAACGCAGTAGGCGGGCTCGACGCATTGCTCGCCATGGCGCAAATGCCGGGCGGCGTGCCGGTGGGCACTTTGGCGGTTGGTTCTGCCGGCGCCAAAAACGCGGCCCTGTTGTCGATCCGCATCCTTGCGAACTCGCGTCCCGAGCTACGCGAGAAGCTGCGCGACTATCACAAAAAGATGGCCGAGCAGATCGCCAACGAGCCGTTATTATAGGCGTAGCCCCAGGAACTGAACTCCAACGAGCTCGGTCACCGCCTCCCAGATCACCCATCTTGCGTCTTTGGGTATCATCTAGGTGCGCACAATTCATCGCCGGAATTTTGCGCAGGTAGTCTATCGCGCCCAGGCGATGAATCGGCGCGTACCGGGAGCGCCGTCTGGCTAGCCACCGCGGCGAGTAGCCGCGAACCGAGAGCCGACTGCGATGTGTTTGGGTTTTCAAAGAACATGCGAATCGCGCCGGCCGCATCGGTCGATGCGGAGAGTATTTGCACCTTGTGTCCCGAGGTTAGTATATAGTGTACTAATGTTCAATAGTGCATTTTTGACTATATTAATATTTTCTGGCTGAGTTTGCCGGCAAGGAGAAGAGAAGAAGGGAGGAGTCGCAATGCCAGAGAATGGGAGGGGCTGGGCGTTATTGACATGCGGTGCTTACTGGTGGGCATTACCGACCCGGGACGGGTCGGCTATATAGGCTGGCGGTGTCGGCCAGTGGCAGGATGGGGGCAGATCAACTACCCCACAACTGCCACTGCTGGAACGGACAAAATCGCAAGGGCGATACCGACCGCCACTCCAACACCAATCATCCTGAACGGTGTCGTCACCCCTGCGCCCACTAGCGCTCCGCCGGCCAACCAGCCAATGTAAAGTAACGGATTGATTTCAGTGGTCGAATAAACGCTCTGCGGAAAGTATCGGAACACGCAGACCAGCAGCCAGCCCCGACCGCGACAAGCGTCATTCCGACCAACAAAGCTTTGACTGAAAAACGGGGCATGTCCTTGTACCTACCATCAAAACAGCTATGCGGAATTCTGCGACAGTGCGTAGGGTGGATACTTCTTGCATTGTTTATGTAACAATGGGTGCAAGCTCACAATTCGCGGGCGCGAGCACCCACGCTAGTTATTTGGAATATAGAGATTCACAACGGCTTCGTGATGGTGCAAACCGCGTCGTTCGCTTCTCTGGTAATGTTAACCGAGTATTCCCCTTCATGGTCCGGACGTTTCAGCCACCAGAGAACCCAGCCCTCGTCGGAAATGCCACTCTTTCTACAGAAGAAAGCTTCATAGCCGTCTGCGTCTTTATGGCCACTGAGGACCGGACGCATCGCATCAGAACTTTTGCCGTCCAGAATCATTGCCTGCCTAGTCAGCTCAAGAGCATCTTGCCCCGTCAATTGTTTGCTGGCTGGAAAAGAAAAGCGGTGTTCCGAAGGCTTTCGGAAGTGCTGTATTGCCAACACAAAGACAAAAGGCAGCACGAAGACCAAGGCGACAACAGCAACCAAGCTACAAACGATGCGGAACGTTCGAGTTGCCATTGGTGCGCCTTCATAAACCGCCAGAGGGGGATAGGGCGGGCTTGTGCCTACGAGAGGTGAAGTCGGCGAAATTTACTTTATCTGTCGCTTTATTCCATCTCAATAGAGTTTTCCCACGCCATGATGAAAACGAGCTGCTGCTGAGACGAATGGCATAGTTTCTGTGGGAGCCGTCGGGTCTGGGCATCGAGGGGTGGGGCTGCGATGATATAATCTGGTGATGTGTCGATGGACGTTGCGGATCGCTCAGCCCCAAGTCGTCGCTTGATGAGTT
>CAZGMU010000046.1:0-14917 GCA_964526975.1 uncultured Planctomycetaceae bacterium | reverse complement strand
TCTAGACTGTCGTGTCAGCCGCAGGGACCAACCGTGATCGTAGCTGGTGGTGGGGTGCGCATGCGTGGATTGGCCGAATTCTTGCGAATTCAGCTACAAGTTTCTCTGTTGCTTGTGGCTTCGATGGCTTGGGCGGAATCGCCGGCAGACACCGAGTTCTTTGAGAAGCAGGTGCGGCCGTTGTTGGCTGCTTCTTGCCTGGAGTGTCATGGGACGGAGCAGCAGTCGAACGATTTGCGGCTCGACTCGCTGGCGGCGATGCTCAAAGGAGGGCAGGGTGGGGCGGCGATTGTACCGGGGAAGCCGGAGAAGAGTTTGCTGATCCAGGCGGTGCGGCAATCGGGCGAATTGGCGATGCCGCCTGATGACAAACTGTCGGACAATAAAATTGCCATCCTGGAGCGTTGGGTGAAGATTGGCGCTCCGTGGCCGAAGGATGATGTGGGGCCGGTTGATAAACGGGCCGAGGCGCAGCGGACGCATTGGGCGTTTCAGCCGGTGGGATTGCCGGCGGTTCCATCCGTAAATGATAGCGGCTGGGTGAAGAACCCGATCGATGCGTTTGTGTTGGCAAAGCTCGAAGAGCATGGGCTCAAGCCATCGGCGGTTGCGGATCGCCGGACGCTCATGCGCCGCGTGACATACGATCTGACTGGCTTGCCGCCTACGCCGGCAGAGGTCGAGGGGTTTGTGGCCGACGGCGATCCGCAGGCGTATGAGAAATTGGTGGACCGGCTGCTCGCGTCGCCGCAGTATGGCGAGCATTGGGCGCGGCATTGGCTCGATGTCGCCCGGTATGCGGATACGAAGGGTTATGTGTATGGCCGTGAGGAACGGTTCTTCGTTCACGCGCCGACGTATCGCGATTGGGTGGTGCGGGCGTTCAACGAGGATTTGCCGTACGACCGGTTCTTGGTGCTGCAGTTGGCGGCCGATCAGGCGGCGCCGGATGATCGGTCGACGTGGGCGGCGATGGGGTATCTGACGCTTGGCCGGCGGTTTCTGGGAGTGTCGCACGATATTATCGACGACCGAATCGATGTGGTGGGGCGGGGGATGCTAGGGCTGACGATCGGCTGCGCGCGGTGTCACGATCACAAGTACGATCCGATTCCGACAGACGACTATTATTCTCTCTACGGCGTATTTCAGAATTGCACGGAGCGGTTGGTGCCGATTGCGGAGCCGGCCGTGCGCGACAAGTCGTACGAAGCGTTCGACGCGGAGCTGAAGAAGCGGCAAAAGGCCTTGGCAGACGCGACGTCCAAGGCACGCGAGGAAACATCGGGCATTGTTCGACGGAAAGCGACCGACTACCTGGTTGCTCAATTGGAGTTGTCGAAGTACCCCGAAGAAGCGGCGGGGTTGGTGCTGGCCAAGGAAGACACGAATCCAGCGTTCGTGCGGCGGTGGCGTGATTACCTGTCGAAGATGGCGAAGGTGAATGATCCGATCTTCTGGGCGTGGCGGCAGTTTGCGAGTCTGCCGGCGGCGGAGTTTGGCGAGCGGTCGAAGGAAGTAGTGCAAGAGCTGCAAAAGGAGAGCGGCAAGTCGGTAAATCGGCTCGTGGCGCAACTCTTTGCGTCGTCGCCCAATTCGATGCGAGAGGTTGCAGAAAGCTATGGCCGATTGTTTGCGGATGTGGAGCGGCAGTGGCGCGAGCTATTGGCGAAAGAGCCTGGTGCGAAGGGGTTGGCGGATGCCGATGGGGAGGCGGTGCGGCAGGTTTTGTACGGACCGAGTTCGCCTTGCTTCGTGCCGGATGAGGCGATCGTCAGCAATGAGTGGCTGTTTGATTTGGGTACAGTCGTGTCGCTGTGGCAGTTGCAGGGTGAGGTTGATCGGTGGTTGATTCAGTCGCCGCTGGCGCCGGCGCATGCGGTGGTGTTGGCAGATCGTGAATCGATCAACGAGGCGCACGTATTTCGTCGCGGCAACCCGGCCAATATAGGGCCGGAGGCTCCGCGCCGATTCTTGAAGGCGCTTTCGGGGGACAATCGGCAGCCGTTTGCGCATGGCAGCGGTCGACTGGAGATGGCGCGGGCGATTGCGTCTCCGCAGAATCCGCTGACGGCGCGGGTGTGGGTAAATCGGGTGTGGATGCACCATTTCGGGGCGGGTTTGGTTCGTACGCCAAGCGACTTTGGTTTGCGCAGCGAACCACCGAGTCATCCGGAGTTGATTGATTGGCTGGCTGCGGATTTGATGTCGCACGGTTGGCACACGAAGCGGCTTCACCGACTCATCGTATTGTCGGCCACGTATCAGCAGCAATCGGACGGGCCGGCGGATATGGTCGCGTGGCAGCAGGCGGTTGCGCTCGATCCGGAGAATCGGCTGTTGTGGCGGATGAGCGCGCGAAGATTGTCGTTCGAGGAATGGCGCGATACGCAGTTGGCCGTGACCGGGGAGTTGGATCGCTCGATGGGCGGGCGGGCTGCGGAGTTGCTGCCGATGGGTGGTGATAATCGTCGCCGGACGTTGTATGGATTGGTCGATCGCCAGTTTCTGACGACGGCGATGCGGACATTCGATTTTGCGAATCCAGACCTGCACGCGCCGCAGCGGAGCGAGACGACGGTCTCGCAGCAGGCGCTGTTTGCGATGAACCATCCATTTGCCGCGCAGCGAGCGCGGGGGCTGGTGACGCAGATCGGTGATATTTCGGAAGCGGATGTGATTGGCCGCGTGCGGCGGCTGTATCAGTTGGTTTATCAGCGGGTGCCGACGGAATCGCAGGAGCAGGCGGCGCTGGCGTTTTTCAACGCGCCGCCGGATACGTCGCCGGTCGTGCGGCCAGAAGTGCTGGCGTGGCAATATGGATATGGGATATTGGCAGAGGCCGAGGGACACGTCGACTTTCATCCGCTGCCCCATTTCACGGGAAGCGCGTGGCAAGGGGGTCCGCAGTGGCCGGATGCCACGCTCGGCTGGGCGCAACTGACGGCCGAGGGCGGCCACGCGGGGAACGATTTGCAACATGCGGTGATTCGTCGCTGGAAGGCGGCGCGGACAGGTACGGTCAGCATCAAGTCGGTGGCGACGCATTCGGTAGGAGCGGGCGACGGCATTCGCTGCTGGGTTGTAGCCAAACGGCAGGGGGTGGTAGCCTCGGCGGTTTTGCTCAACCGGCAGCAGGCGCTCGATGTGCCGAGCCTGCAAGTGGAGCAGGGAGATACGATCGATTTCATCGTTGATTTCAACGCGAACCTAAACAGTGATCAGTTTGTGTGGCCGGTGCAGATTGATGAGGTGGCAACCAATGGCGCGGAGGTGGCTGGGGGAACATTGAGTTGGAATTCGTCGCGCGATTTCGGCAGCACTCCATCCACGCTGCTCGATCGCTGGGAACAATTTGCCCAGGTGCTGTTGATGTCGAACGAAGTGATGTTCGTGGACTAATGAAAGGCAATCGTTATGCGAAATGGTGAACACCGATTGTCGTTTCCTAGCCGGCGCGATTTCTTAGAGCGCTCGGGGATGGGGATGGGCATGTTGGGCCTGGCGGGGTTGTTGGGCAATTCGGCCATGGGAGCTGCGACCGCTTCTTCGGCTGTAGGTTCTAACAATGTTTCGCTGCCCAACCGGCTGCATTTTCCGGGCAAGGCGAAGCGGGTGATTCATTTTTTCTTGAACGGCGGACCGTCACATGTCGATACGTTCGACCCCAAGCCGGCGCTCGACAAGTACGCCGGCCAACCGTTGCCGGAGACGCTCGCTACGGAGCGGAAAACCGGCGCGGCCTTCCCTTCGCCGTTTAAATTCAAGAAATACGGCCAGAGCAGCATTGAAGTAAGCGACTTGTTCGCGCGAACGGCGGAGCATATCGACGACATCGCCGTGATTCGGTCGATGGTGGCCCAGGTGCCGAATCACGAGCCGTCGCTGATGCTGATGAACTGCGGCGACTCGGTGTTGCCGCGGCCGAGCGTGGGGTCGTGGGTGCTCTATGGCATGGGTTCCGAGAATGAGAACTTGCCAGGCTTTATTGCGATGTGCCCGGGCGGGTATCCGGTGAAGGATGCCGATAACTGGCAAGCGGGGTTCTTGCCGGGGTCGTACCAAGGGACGTTCATCGATCCGCAGTATGAGCAGATCGATAAGTTGATCGAAAACGTGCGTAGCCCGCATGCGACCTCGACCATCCAGCGACATCAGCTCGATCTGTTGCAATCGTTAAATGCGGAGCATCGCGCGGCGCGGCACGACCCCCGGCTAGACGCGCGGATCCAGTCGTTCGAGCTGGCGTTTCGGATGCAGGTCGAGGCGGCCGACGCGTTCGATATTTCGCGCGAGCCGCAATACATTCGCCAGCTTTACGGCGAAGGCGTCCATGCTCGCCAAACGCTCATCGCTCGGCGGTTGTTGGAACGCGGCGTTCGTTATGTGCAGCTTTGGCACGGTGCGGGTCAGCCTTGGGACGCACACTCCCAAATCGAAACCAATCACCGAGATTTGGCCAAGCAAATCGATCAGCCGATCGCTGCCTTGCTAACCGATCTCAAACAACGCGGCATGCTTGATGATACGCTTGTAATTTGGGGCGGCGAGTTCGGGCGCACGCCAACGGTCGAACTCGGCGGTGATGGGAAAGCCCAACTTGGTCGCGATCACAATCCGTATGGGTTCACGGTGTGGCTGGCGGGCGGTGGTGTGCGCGGCGGCACAGTGCATGGTGCCACGGATGATTTCGGTTTTAAGGCCGTCGATGATCCTACTCAGGTCCACGACCTGCACGCGACGATTCTGTATCTGCTGGGCTTCGACCACGAACGGCTAACGTACCGATACGCCGGCCGCGACTTCCGGTTGACCGATGTGCATGGCCAGGTGGTTCGGCAGATTATCGCGTGATTCAAGCGATCGTGGTGACGGACATTCTCCAGCGATTTCGGCCATTTGACGGCCGCTTACTTGGCGCGGCTGTTTAATGCTGGGATTATAGTGGGACCAGGCGGCTTAGTCGTCGTTGCCGATGAGCGACAGACGGCGGTGAATTGTGTTTCGAGTGCTTTCCCGAGCGGCGAATCCGACGCCGCAAATTCCGTGCGCCTCGACCAGGCCAGGCGCGGCGGAAGTACACCTGTTGAGTCGCCGAGCCAATCATGTCGATCGTTGTCGCCCTGCACCACCGTACGGAATATTGGTACGGAGATCGCGCCAGCCTGGGTCCGCAAGTCATTCGGCTGCGACCAGCCGCGCATTGCCGCACGAAGGTTTTTAGCTACTCGATGAAGATCGAGCCAGCGGGGCACTTTCTCAATTGGCAGCAAGATCCATACGGCAATTTTCTGGCGCGGGTGGTCGTGCCGCAGCTTACCGATCGCTTTGCGGTCGATATCCAACTCACGGCCGATACGACGGTCATCAACCCATTTGACTTCTTTCTGGAACCGGATGCCGAGTATTATCCGTTCTCTTACTCGGCCGACACGCTACGTGATTTGATGCCGTTTTTGCATGTGTCGTCATCCCCGGAAAATTCGCCACTCTGCGAATATGTGCGTCAGGTCGATCGGACGCGGCGGAAGACAATTGATTTCCTCGTCGAGTTGAATCAACGGCTGAATAAAGACATTCAATATCTCATTCGCATGGAGCCGGGCGTGCAGACGTGCGATGAGACATTGCAAAAGCAGAGCGGATCGTGCCGTGATTCGGCGTGGCTCTTGGTAAATATCTTGCGGCGGCTGGGGCTCGCGGCCCGGTTTGCGTCTGGCTATATCATTCAACTGAAGCCGGATGTGAAGCCGCTGGAAGGGCCGGCGGGCGCAGCGGAGGATTTTTGCGATCTGCATGCTTGGACCGAGGTGTTTCTACCGGGCGCGGGTTGGGTGGGGCTTGACCCTACGTCGGGACTCTTAACGGGCGAAGGTCATATTCCGTTGGCATGTACTCCCGAGCCGATCGGGGCGGCACCGATTTCGGGGACGACGTCGCAGCCGAGCGAGCATTTTGAGTTCGAGATGAAGGTGACGCGGGCGCACGAGATTCCGCGTGTCACGAAGCCGTATACCGACGAGCAGTGGGCCGCGATCAATGCTGCCGCGCGGCATGTTGATGAGGAACTGCGGGCCGGGGATGTGCGGCTGACGGTGGGCGGCGAGCCGACGTTCGTATCGGTCGACGACATGGAAGGGGCCGAGTGGAAGACCGAGGCCCTGGGACCGAATAAGCGGCAACTGGCCGGCAATCTGCTTACACGGCTCAAAGGGCGGTTTGCTCCAGGCGGGTTCGTTCACTTGGGCCAGGGGAAGTGGTATCCCGGCGAGCCGCTGCCGCGCTGGGCATTGCGATGTTATTGGCGGGTAGACGGAGAGCCGATCTGGCAGGATGAATCACTCTACGCTGATCCGCTCTTGGGGGGCGTGTTCAATGCGGACGATGCACGGCGGTTTGGCCGCTCGCTGGCTGCGAAGCTGGATGTAAACCCAGAACATGTTGTCGACGCTTACGAAGATGCGCTCTATTACACGTGGAAAGAGCGGCGTTTGCCGGTGAATGTGGATGTTCGCGATTCGCGGCTCAATAGCGAAGAAGAGCGGACGCGGATGGCCCGTATCTTTGAGCAGGGGCTGACCGCGCCAGTTGGTTGCGTGCTGCCGCTGCGGCGAGTGTGGTGGGGAGACAATCCGCATTGGGAAAGTGGCGAGTGGATCGTGCGGTCGGATGAGATGTTTCTCGTTCCGGGCGATTCGCCGATGGGTTTTCGGCTGCCGATTCAATCGTTGTTGTGGTATGAACGGTCGGCGCTGGAGGCCGGTGGGTACGCACGGGATGCGTTTGCGGAGCGGCAGGAGTTGCCGTTGTATCATCGGTTGCGGGAGCGCGTGGCGAGCCACGCCGCTAATTTGGTGCGTCAGTTTGCGCCGTCGAAGGTTGGTTCGTTGCACGGCGGGAATGGTGGTTCTGGTCCTTATGGTGAATCGGGAGGTGATTCATCGGGAGGCAATGGGGCGGCCAATGGGCATGGTCCGTATAGCGGGAACGGTGCTGCCGGGCCGAGCTACGCTGGGTCGGCGGTCGGTGCGGCGAACTTCTTATCTAGCAATCCCTTGGATCCGGCCAATGTGGTGCGGACGGCGCTTTGTATCGAGCCACGATTGGGTGTGTTACATGTATTCATGCCGCCGCTTGATCATTTGGAGGATTACTTGGAATTAGTCGCGGCTATTGAGGCGACGGCCGCTGAGCTGGCGATGCCGGTCGTGATCGAGGGGTATGAGCCGCCGCACGATCATCGGATCAGTCACTTGAAGGTGACGCCTGATCCGGGCGTGATCGAAGTGAATGTGCCGCCGGCGAAGACGTGGGACGAGTTGGTTGATATTACTTCTGGCGTGTACGAAGACGCGCACTTCTCGCGGCTGGGGACTGAGAAGTTCGATCTCGACGGTACGCATACCGGCACCGGTGGCGGCAACCACGTCGTGCTGGGCGGGCCAACCGTCGCTGACAGCCCGTTCCTGCGCCGGCCCGATTTACTGCGGAGCCTGGTCGCTTACTGGCACAATCATCCATCGCTGTCGTATTTGTTCTCGAGCACATTCATTGGCCCGACGAGCCAGGCGCCACGTGTCGACGAAGGCCGGCGCGATGCCCGCTACGAACTTGAAATCGCTTTCGAACAAATGAAGACCGGTCACACTCCACCGCCGTGGCTGGTCGACCGAGTGTTTCGCCACCTGCTGGTCGACGGCACGGGCAATACGCATCGTTCAGAGTTTTGCATCGATAAGTTGTTCTCGCCAGACAGTTCGAGTGGCCGCTTGGGGCTGGTCGAGTTCCGCGCGTTTGAAATGCCGCCGCACGCGCGGATGAGCCTTGCGCAGCAACTGCTGCTACGGGCGTGTGTCGCTCGTTTTTGGGGAACGCCTTACACCGAGCAGCTCGTCGATTGGGATACATCGCTCCACGATCGCTTTATGCTGCCTCATTTTGTCGCGACTGATTTCCGCGACGTGCTAGAAGAACTGCGACGAAGCGGCTACGCGCTCGATGCCGAGTGGTTCGCTCCGCATTTCGAGTTCCGCTTTCCACGCATCGGCGTGTGTACTTATGCGGATGTCAATGTCGAATTGCGCAAGGCGATCGAGCCGTGGTACGTGCTCGGCGAGGAAGGAACGATCGGCGGCACAGCCCGGTATGTCGATTCGTCTGTGGAGCGTCTGCAGGTAAAAGTCAAGGGGCTAACTAATCCGCGGCATGCAATTACGTGCAACGGACGCAAACTGCCCTTGCATCCGACCGGTGTGGAAGGTGAATATGTAGCAGGCGTTCGCTATCGGGCATGGCAGCCACCAAGCTGCTTGCACCCCACCATTCCGGTCGACACGCCGCTAGTGTTCAATGTGTTCGATCTGTGGCTGAAGCGTTCGCTGGGTGGGGCGACGTACCACGTCGGCCATCCGGGTGGATTGAATCCACAAACATTTCCTGTCAACGCATTCGAGGCAGAGAGCCGCCGCGCCGCGCGATTTACCACGATGGGCCACCTGGGCGACCAGGTCGAAGTTCGTTGCGAAGAGCCGAACCGCGACTACCCGCTGACCCTCGACCTTCGGCGTGGGCGATCTCAATGATGTTTTAATCGATTGTGTTCCCGCCGCTCGCTTGTTTGTCGAGCACGCATAGAATGGAATCAATGTGTTGCGAAGCGGTGGAGTTACTTCTCACATGAGGACCAGCGTGCCGGCGACGGAAACCAGCTTGAATCTTGAGCTGTTCCGCGGTTACGAGCTGGCGCCCGGCTCGTACGACGAGGTGTTTTCGTCGCGCGGTATTTTGCGTCCGGCCTGGAAGACATTTCTCAAAGCGGCCAGCGGGATCAGCCGCGCCGAATATATTCGCCGCTGGGAGCAGGCACAGCGGCTGCTGCGCCAGAACAGCCTGGCGTATCCGGATTTGGGCGATCCTGTTGCGCGACGGCGGCCCTGGGAGCTGGACGGATTGCCGCTGATCATTCCGGCGGACGAGTGGCGCACGGTCGAAGCCGCGCTCAGGCAGCGGGCCACGCTGCTTGATCTGGTGTTACGCGATCTTTTTGGACCGCAGCGATTGATTCGCGAAGGGGTCCTGCCGCCCGAGGTGCTGTTCCGACACCCCGGTTTTCGGCTTCCATTCTGTCGTGGGCCGAAGTGGACGAGTAGCCGGATGCTTGAGTTTTACGCGGCCGACCTGGCCCGCGCGCCGGATGGTCGCTGGTGGGTGCTGGCCGATCGCACGGAAAGCGCGAGCGGCGCCGGATTCGCGCTCGAAAATCGCATTGCTATTTCGGGCATGCTTGCCGACGTGTCGCGTCAATGCGGCGTCGAGCGATTGGCGCCGTACTTTATTGCGGTCAAGGAACAACTGGCCCGCCTCGCGCCGCGGCATGACGACGAGCCACGGATCGTGCTCTTGAGCCAAGCGGCCGGCAGCATCAACTATTTTGAAGACGCCTTTCTCGCGCGCTACTTGGGCTATCCACTGGCCGAGGCGGGCGATCTGGCTGTTCGGCGGAATCGCTTGTATATGAAGAATCTGGCCAGGCTGATGCCGGTCAATGTGCTGGTGCGCCGCCCAAACAGCGAGCACCTCGATCCGCTCGAAACCGCCGAATCCGGCGCGGAGGGAACCGCCGGGCTGCTCCAAGTTGCCCGGTCGGGCAATGTCGCGATCGCCAACTCGCCGGGCACCGGGCTGATCGAGTCGCCCGTCTTCCGCTCTTTTTTGCCGCGATTTGCCGAAGTGCTATTAGGCGAATCGCTCCAGATGCCGGGCGTGGCCACGTGGTGGTGTGGCGAACCGAAGGTTTTGGCTTACGTGCTCGAACGTTTGGATGAGCTGGTTATTCGCCCCGCGTATCGTCGTCGCGGAGAGCCGTTGAATCAGACCAGCCAACTCGCCGAAATGCCGCGCAAGGAACTCGCCGCGCTTCTGCAAAGCGACCCGGCGGGGTTCGTCGCGTTTGAGCGCATTATTCGGTCGGGCGCGCCGTCGTGGACCGGCGACCAGTTGCAGCCTTCGTACATCGCGCTGCGCACATTCGCTGTTGGCCAGGAAGATGGCTACAAAGTCATGCCCGGCGGATTGGCTCGTGTTTCGACTTCGCTGACGCCGCTGGAGTTGTCGCTGCTCGACGGGGAACGAAGCAAGGATTGCTGGGTCCTCTCCGATGCTCCCGTCGAGATGGTTTCGCTGCTGACGTCGCCCGACGAAGAGCTGCCGATTCGGCGTGGCGGTATCGATCTCTCGAGCCGGGCGGCGGAACACTTCTTCTGGTTGGGCCGTTATTCGGTTCGGGCCGAGTCGCTCGCCAAGCTGCTTCGCTCGGCAGCGCGGCGGCTGGCTAGCGAAGTTCAGGTCGATCGTATTCCGGAAATGCCGCACCTCTTGCGCGTGCTGGCCGAGCATGGGCAGATCGAGCCGGGTTATGTCGTCGATGAGATTCGCAAGCAGCTTCCCGCGATCGAAAAACAGCTTCCCAAGTCGGCCTTCGACGATAGCCCGCCTGGCGCGCTTCGCACAACAGTCAATTCGCTCGTTGGCCTGGCCGCGACGGTGCGCGAGCTGATGTCGCTCGACATGTGGCGCACGATTCGCCAGATGAGCGAAGACTTCCGGCCCACGCCCGGCCGGGCTGGTTTCCTCGATCTGCTCGATAAGCTCGACCTGCTTCTCGTACAGCTTGCCGCGCTCACCGGCGAGATCGCCGAGAGCATGACCCGCACCTACACTTGGCGATTTCTTGACCTGGGACGGCGCCTTGAACGAAGCCTGCGTGAGTCGCAGCTTATTCGCGGCATGCTCGACAGCGACGCCGCCTGTGAACCCGAGGCGTTGGAAGTGCTGCTCGAAATTCTCGACAGCGTGATGACGTATCGGTCGCGGTACTCATCGCGGTTTAAGCTCGGCGCGGTGCTCGATCTATTGATTTGCGATACGACGAACCCGCGCTCCATTGCGTATCAACTGACCGAATGCGTGGCCCATGTGGAGCAGCTCAAACTCAACTCGCAAGGCGCAACGGGGCCAGCCGACGAGGGGCTTGCATCATCACTGTTGGAATCGATTCGCGCGGCCGACATCGTGCGGATTTCCAGTGCGTTCGAAGCCAGCTCGCATGGCCCATTGAATCGCCTGCTTGATGAGATCGACTCGGCGCTGCCCGATTTTTCCGACGTGATCTCGCATCGTTATTTCTTCCACTCTGGCCCGATTCAACGTCTAGCCGAGTTCAAGTCGAAGTCGTCCGCGGGGCAATGAGTGTCCCTGCCGAACTGAATGTGTGCCTGGCATGAAGTACAGAATCACTCACAAAACCTGGTATGCGTACACCGAGTTGGTGGCGATCTGCCACAACCTGGTCCACCTCGCGCCACGAGTAACGCCGCTCCAGAAGTGCCTGGACTATCGGCTGGCGATCGATCCCACGCCGGCCTTTATTACCCAGCGCGATGATTACTTTGGAAATCGCTCGGAGTACTTTTCGATCGAAGGAAGTCACCAGCGGCTGGAAATCACGGCCGATAGCATGGTCGAGGTCGCTCCGGCGAAGATTCACGACGCCCTGAGCTCTCCTCCTTGGGAAGAATGCACGCTCAAACAGGTCGCCGCGACGACCAAAGACCAGACGAAGGCATGCGACCCAATGCTCGCACAACTGGTTTTTCCATCTCCGCGCATACCAGCTCTTGTTCAACTGCGCGCCTATGCCATTTCGAGTTTTCCGGAAGGTCGGCCGATTATCGAAGCGATTGCTGACTTAACGGCGCGAATTCACACCGACTTCAAATTCGATTCCCGAGCTACGACCGTCGACACTCCACTGGTCGAAGTTTTCCGGCTCCATCGGGGCGTGTGCCAGGATTTTGCTCATCTTGCTACCGGTTGCCTGCGCGCGATGGGCCTGGCCGGTCGTTATACAAGCGGTTATTTGCGGACCACTCCGCCTCCTGGCAAGGCGCGCCTGGTCGGGGCCGATGTATCGCATGCCTGGTCGGCCTGCTGGTGTGGACCGTTGGGATGGGTCGACTTCGATCCTACGAATAACTGCTTCACGAGTGACTCGCATGTCACGATCGCCTGGGGGCGCGACTATGGCGATGTTTGCCCCATTCAAGGTGTTTTCGTTGGCGGCGGCGACCATCAAATTGGCGTTAGCGTGGAAGTCGCGCCGGAGTCGGTGGCATAGACCGATAGTGATCCGGAAAATGGTCGATAAGTTTTCAACAATAAAATATATAGCTTGGCCATTTTAGCCGGATCAAACATGCGCCCGGATGCCGCGGCTTGATAGCACCGAGAAGCCGACCCAAGATGGGTCGGCTATTTCTACAAAGTCGTTGGTACGGCATTTGCTTTTCCTGGCGATGTTTTATCATGCAGTGTCATTGGATCGACAAGTATGCAAACTTACCGTTGTACATGTGGGAATCGACTTTTTTTCGACAACACCTACTGCCTGGCTTGTCAGCGCGAAGTGGCGTGGTGCGAAGCCTGCGCCAGAATAACTTCCCTGGAACCAATCAGCGCTTCATCAGACGCCCCTTCGATCAATTATCTATGTGGTTATGCTGATTGCCGAAAATTGCTCATTAAATGTCACAACTACCAGATCGAAAACGCGTGCAACCGCTGCCACACACCACCGCCGCCGGAGAGCATTGAGAATGAAAGAGATACTTTGACCGCACGGCTCTGCTTGGCCTGCCGAATTACCGAGACGATTCCCGATCTCTCGGTCGCGGGTCACCGGGAAAAATGGGTGCGGCTGGAAGCGGCCAAGCGTCGGTTGCTTTACACGCTCGATCGGCTTGGCCTACCCTACACGACGATCGATCCCAAGCTGACCTTTGACTTCAAGGCAGACGTCGAGCCGCCTAACAACGAGTGGCGCAGCGCGGGTGAAAAGGAAGTCGTCTACACAGGATACGCCAACGGAAAAATTACGATTAACATCCGCGAAGCCGACGATGCGGTCCGCGAGTCGTTGCGCTGCCAATTTCATGAAGCCCATCGCACCCTGATCGGCCACTTTCACCATGAAATTGGACACTACTACTGGGATGCGCTTGTCAAAGAGCGACAGGAAGCAAAGTTTTGCCAGGTCTTTGGAGACCATAATGCCGTCCCGTACTCGGACGCGATGAGCATCTACTACCAGAGCGGTCCCAAAGAAGGTTGGCCCAATTCTTTCATTAGTGCGTATGCTTCGGCGCACCCTTGGGAGGACTTCGCTGAAACTTTCGGTTTGTACCTCGATATCATTTCGGTCCTCGATACGGGGAGCCATCTTTCGCACATGGTTCGGACCAACTTTCGCAGCCGCTCGGTCCAACCGCTCGTCGAGCGATTCCAGGAAGTCGGCATTCTGGTCAATGAGTTCAATCGCACGGTCGGCCTCATCGATTTGGTTCCCGAGGTCATCGTCGCTCCGGTCGTGGAGAAACTCGGCTTCATCCATTCGCTGATTCGGCGCGCCGTAC
This sequence comes from uncultured Planctomycetaceae bacterium, assembly GCA_964526975.1. Lineage (GTDB taxonomy): Bacteria > Planctomycetota > Planctomycetia > Pirellulales > Lacipirellulaceae > JABDGM01. The sequence goes on along the minus strand of CAZGMU010000046.1, from coordinate 1,448 downwards.
GTCAGCAGCCAGTTGCTCCGCGCGTAGAGCCGATTGTTCTGAGCGGCGATCCAGCACCGGTAGAGCCCGTCTTGTAGCTTTGAGTCGGTTGCCCGGGTAAACTGAAGCGGCATTCGGGATGCAGCGTAGCTGGATTCGCCAGAATTCAGACTTTCATCGAACGCTTCTGAACTCTGGGAATCCAGCTACGGGTTTTATTCACGCTACCGCTAGATCTTACGGACTCGGTGTTAACGATGAACGAGGCACACGTCACACCGCCCATCGCGCCGGTTGCTGAGCCCGATCTGGAGCGCTTCCGCACTTACTTGCGGTTCCTGGCTGACATCAAGCTCGACCGACGGTTACGGAGTCGGATCGACGCTTCCGACATCGTGCAAGATACCATGCTTCGCGCGTATGCCAACTGGGATACATTCCGCGGCGACAATTCCAATCAGCGAGTTGCCTGGTTGCGCCAGATTTTGATGCGCAATATTCTTCACGCGATCCGCGACGCACGTTGCGCCAAACGCGACGTAGCACGGGAACAACGATTGGATCGAATTTTGGATGAATCGTCGCGCCAGATCGAGCAATGGCTGGCGGCAGACGAGCAATCGCCCAGCGAGGCGGTGCAGCAGGCGGAAGAAATGATGCGGGTCGCCGAAGCCGTTTATAATCTGCCCGAGGCGGAGCGACTTGCAGTTATTGGCTATTATTGGCAGCATGGCTCATTAGCTGATCTCAGCGCGGAGTTTGGCCGTAGCGTTCCCGCCGTGGCTGGTTTGGTGCATCGGGGGCTGCGTCGGCTGCGCGGTCAGTTGCACGAGATGCATAGCTAATCGTGATGGATGCCCCTTCCTTCTGCTTTACAAAATAACCGAAGTAACATGGATCAACCGAAGGGTCCACAGGCCGACGACTACGACGAGCGCCTGGAGCCCGTGATTGCCGACTACCTCGAAGCGGTGGCCAATGGAGGGCCACAAGACCCTGGCGCGGTGATCGCTGCGTACCCCGAATTAGCGGACGATTTGCGCCAGTTTTTTACTGACCATGAGCATATTTGGCAACTGGCGAGCTTGTCTCAGGCTGATCACAACAGCGCTGCCGCCCGGCGCGAGGCACCGACGCAAACGAGCGTGGAAAGCAGTACGCCTGCTGGTCACATCACGATCTCCCTCTCACCGCCCGGCGGACCGCAAGCGGCGGCCGCGGGACGGCGACTTCCCTTATGTGGCCAGTTTGGTGACTACGAGTTGTTAAACGAGATTGCCCATGGCGGCATGGGCGTCGTGTACAAAGCACGACAAGTGAGCTTGAACCGCATCGTCGCGGTGAAAATGATCCTGCATGGCAACCTGGCTAGCACGGAGGACGTCGAGCGATTCACGCTCGAGGCCAAAGCGGTCGCCAAACTGAACCATCCGCAAATCGTCGTCGTTCACGATGTTGGTTGCCACGAT
>CAZGMU010000045.1:7909-18372 GCA_964526975.1 uncultured Planctomycetaceae bacterium | reverse complement strand
GGTGCTGGCGATGACGCGCACCTCGCGGCCGGCTTGGATGGCAAACGCCTGCTCCACGCCTTCGAAGCCGGTGGCGATCGTTTCGAGTTCTTGCATTCGCTTGATGTAGCGGTCCAAGGTTTCGCGACGGGCACCGGGGCGCGAGGCGCTGCAGGCATCGGCGGCGGCGACGAGGACTGTGTAGGGCATGTCGGGCCGAATGTCGTCGTGATGGCCCAGGGCGGCGTGGACGACTTCCGCGTTTTCACCGTAACGCTTAAGGAGATCGGCGCCGATTTGCGGGTGGCCGCCTTCGGTGTCGTGATCGGCGGCTTTGCCGATGTCGTGCAGGAGGCCGGCGCGGCGAGCCAGCACCGGGTCCATCTTCATTTCCTCGGCCATCGCGCTGGCGACGAAGGCGACCTCGATCGAGTGCCGCAGCACGTTCTGGCTGTAGCTGGTGCGGTAATGGAGCCGGCCGAGCAAGTTGATGATGCGCTCGTTCAGGCCGCGGACGCCCGTTTCCTGGATAGCCTCTTCACCATAGCGACGAATCTGAGCGTCGACTTCTGTTTGCGTTTCGGCGACCAGCTCTTCAATGCGGGTTGGGTGGATGCGGCCATCGGCGATGAGCTTGTTAAGCGAGATCTTGGCCACCTCGCGGCGCACCGGGTCGAACGCGCTGACGATGACGACGCCCGGTGTGTCGTCGATGATCACATCGACGCCGGTCGCCTTTTCGAACGCGCGGATGTTGCGGCCTTCGCGGCCGATGATGCGGCCCTTCATTTCGTCACTGGGGATGTCGACGGTGCTCGTGGTGGCCTCGGCGGTGTGGGCGGCGGCGAAGCGCTGGATCGAAGTCAGGAGAATTTCGCGGGCCTTGACGTCGGCGACGGCGGATACCTCCTTTTCATGTTTCATGATCAGCGCGCCTTGTTCGTGTGCCAGCTCGCGGTCGAGCCGCTCCAGAAGCTGCTTTTTCGCTTCCTCCGGACCTAAGCCACTGATTTGATGGAGGGCTTGGCGCTGAGCGTCGAGCAGATTGTCTAATTCTGCCTGGCGGTGATTGGCGTCTTCGAGACGCTCGGCCAGCTTGCGCTGATTGTTCTCGACCATCTTTTCTTGTTTTTGGAGCTGGTCGGCGCGGCCTTCGAGCAGGTCTTGTTGCTTGTCGAGGTGGCGTTCGCGTTCGAACGTTTTTTGCCGGGCGTCGTTGAGTTGCTCTTCGATGCGGGCTTTTTCGCGGAGAGCGAGTTCCTTGGCCTCGAATTCTGCTTCCTTGTGGCGAGCGGCGGCCTGAATTTCTGCTTTTTCGATAATCTGGCGAGCCTCCTTTTCGGCGTCTTGCTTGCGCAGATAGCCGAAGAGTTTGACGACGCCCATGCCCATTATCGCGGCAATCAGGGCGGTAAAGATGATCGGCCAGGAGATCGAGCCGGCTTCATCGGCAGCCAGAAGGGGGAAGTAAATGTTGGGCAACACGGCCGCAACTCCTTATATATAAAGGTCAATAAGGCAACGCTCGGCCGTCATCCAAGACCGTCGCGCAGCCTGCCAAGACTTGAGCGGTTGAGGGCCGGCGAAACTGACGTGGGACCGAGCAGAAGAAAAGCCGATATCGAGTCTTGCAAGGGCCAAGACCAATCGGCGTATTCACGGCGACCGCCAAGCGGCCCGCCGCACATCGCAACACAGATAGTTTGCGAACAAGTTAAGCCCGATAGCCGATCCAATCTCGATGAACCGCCGCTAGTTGATTAGCGAGTGGCCAAACCCGAGAATGGAAATCGTAACACAAAACAAGCGACGGCTGAGGGCGCAGCAGGCTGCGACAGCGCGGACCTTCGCGCCCTCCGGAAGTGTCGAACCAAAGCACTGGCGCCTGGCGTGCGCAGACGGTTCGGTTGAGCAGGAGGCGGACCCAAGACGTGGAGCCCGTTTCCTTTTCGGCCGAATGCGGCTGGCCGCACGCAAGGTTCCGCAGTCCACGCCCAGCCAAGCAAATGGCAGCGATTACCGCGGTAATCACGGCCACGAGGGCGCGAAACCCGTGCGATTCAGTAATGGTCAACAGCAGACTTGAACTCATCACAAACGATCTTATGTAGCGTTGCGTTCAGCTCGGCAGCCAAGGCCGCCGATTCAAACACATCAAATTCCGTAAGATTAGGATCCCAGACGCTGCAAGCGACCGGGACACCTGTATATTAACAAACCTCATCCCCCGATGACAACCCGGCGCAGACCCCATTGGTCGAGTTTTGAGCGGTTTGTTGGCCGCTCGATGAATGACCGTTAATCTTTCGCTGTCTTATGCACATGCCCAACGAAGAAACGACTTCGACCAGTGAACTTGAGCGGCGAATTGTCCAGAGTTGGCCGGCGCGGGATTGGAGCGAAACCCATGTCGTGTTGGCTGTGTCGGGAGGAGCGGATAGCGTCGCACTGTTGCGGGCGATGGTCGCGCTGAAAGAATTGCATGGCGGACGAGGGCGGATTTTCGTCGCGCATGTGAATCATGGATTACGGGAGCAAGCGGCGGATGATGCGGAATGGCTGCGTGGGCTTTGTGAACGGTTGAGCGTGGAGCTCGAAATCGCGACAGTCGATGTCGCCGCGATCGCCGCGGCAAAAGGTGACGGCTGGGAGGCTGCCGCACGGCTGGCACGGTACGAGGCATTGCAAGGGATCGCAGAGCGACGTGGAGCGAGGTTCGTGGCCACGGCTCACACGGCGGATGACCAAGTGGAGACGATACTCCATCGAGTGCTACGCGGCACTGGGATCGAGGGATTGGCAGGAATGATGCGTGTGCGGCCGTTGTCGGCGAGCATTGCGCTTGTGCGACCGATGCTGAATGTCTCACGGCGAGAGGTGATTGAATATCTCGCCGCAATGGGGCAAGAATATCGAACCGATGCGACCAACCAAGATACACGCTGGACGCGGAACCGCTTGCGGAACGAGCTGCTCCCGATCTTGCGCGAGCAATACAACGCGGCGGTCGATGGGGCACTTACACGATTGGCTGTACAGGCAGCCGAGGTTCAGCAGGTGATGGCCGAGTTGGCGGCTGGCATGGCGAGGGAATGTATGGCTGTGAATGGTGGGGTTGTGCGGATTGATCGCAACCAGCTGAAGCCACAGTCGCTAGCGATCGTGCGAGAGGTTCTCAAATACGCATGGCGGCAACAAGGGTGGTCTGAGCAATCCATGGGGTTTCATGAATGGCAAACCCTCGCTGCCACGGCGTTTAGCCAAAGTGCCCAACCCTTCTGTTTGCCCGGAGGTATCCAAATTTCCTGTGCTGGTCAGTTTATCGAGTTGCGGTTGCTGGCGGGGCGTCGCGATATCACTTGACCAGTACGGCTGGCGGTTTCTACCATACGCCGTCCCAAACTGCGCACCCGTGGCAGATTAATGCGCCAACTTAGCGCATCGCGATCTGTTGCGCTAGGCGTACATAACGGCATCTGTCCAACCCGCACGCCTCGAGGACCGCCTCGATTTTCACGCACCTAGTCAACTTCTGTTGGTCGCTATGTAAGTGGTGTCTGTTCCTGACCATTGCAGGAGCAGTCGCGGCTGGTGGCTATCTGTATGTGCGGATCGATGATGAAATTCGTTGGCAGGTCGAGCGTCGATTGGCCGACTTCTATCATGATTTCAATGTCCATGTCGGCAGTGCCCGATTCGATGCCGATCGTGGCATTGCGATCACAGATTTGACGATTGCTCCCAAGCTGGCGGATGGGACTTCACAACCAGTGCTAGGCATCGATGAGATGTACCTGGCGGGCAAGCTCCGCATCGATCAATTGGTAACCGACCAATTACAGATCGAAGAAATCACGATTCGCGGGCCGAAGCTGCGGATGGTGAAACAGCTCGACGGCAAATGGAACGCGAGCTCGCTCTTGCCAGTGCCCCACTTTGGCAAGACCTCGCCGCGGGTGAAGATCGAAGATGCGTCGGCAACGATCCAAGACGCCGCAACTCCTGCCGTGAAGCCCTGGGCAATCAATGACGTCAACTTACTACTTACACCGACGCCAGCAGCGCCTGGCGAAGGCGCGTCCAAACGCTTTCAGTTGCAGGGTACCACGATGAGCTTGCCGGCGAGGGACGTGCAGTTCAAAGGCGAGATCAATGCCGACGAAGGAGCCTACGACCTGACGCTGACTGCCAGCGGACTGGAAATCTCGCACGAGTTTCTGGCGAGCTTGCCGGGAGTATCTGTGCAGCAGTTGCCAGGCGTCGAGTTTTCTGGTCGATCGGACCTGGCTGTGCGTGTGAGAAAATTGGCGGCGAATCAGCCGCTGGGTTGGTCAGCCTCGATGCGAGTCGATCGTGGGCGGATCGCCCACCCTGCCCTGCCCGATGCACTGACCGATATTGCGATCGTGGGACATGCCGACCCGACTCATTTGGTCGTCGAGCGGCTGACTGGCAAGTGTGGCTCGGCAAATGTCGGCGTCGCTTTTGAGCGGAACGGTTGGGCGAGCAACGCTCCGCTAGGGCTTTCGGCCCGGGTAGTTGGATACACGGTCGACGAGCGCTTTCGTGCTGGCCTGCCCGACTCGTACGGGCAAATTTGGGACAGGTTTCGGCCGAAAGGGCTGGTAGACGCCGAACTGAAGCTATCGTTCGACGGCGAGAAGTGGGTGCCGATTTTCACGGCGGACTGCCACGGCATCTCACTCACCGATGCCAAGAAGTTCCCCTACCCGCTCGAGCAAACCAACGGACGCATCGAGTATCGTGGAGCGGACAAGGGCGCTCCCGACCGCTTACGCCTCGATCTGACAGGCGTGGGAGGTGGCCGGCCGGTTGTGATCGATGTTGATCTGACGCATCTTGCTCATGAAGAACCGGAAGGTATCACCACGGGGACGGACGTGGCCGCGAATGGCCGACTGCCAAACGGCGCGGTGTATTCGTCTGGATATCGCGGCCGATATGTGCGGCGCAACGAGGAGCATCATCCGGTAGGTCACGTCCGGGTAGCAGGCACCGACGTGCCGATTCATGAGCAGTTGCTCGCGGCAATTCCAGACAAGGGGGAAGAGTTAACGAGAGCGTTGAAGCCGGAGGGATGGGTCGATTTTGAGTTCTATTTGGAGTGGAAAGATTTGTCGCATGCGGAGCCAGTGATTCGACAAGATGTATTGCTGAAGGATTGTCGGATCAAGTTTGATCACTTTCCATATCCCTTGCAGCATGTGCATGGGATGGTGACGGCGACCGACTGGCACTGGAAGCTGGAAAATATCGAGGGGCGTGGTGTTAACGATTCGACGATCGTTCGCTGTCATGGTGTAGCCAACCCAGCGCCCAATGGTTGCGATGTCGAGCTACAGATCGATGCCTGGGATGTTCCGCTAGATGATGCGTTGAAGTTATCGCTGCCGCCGCATGGGCGGCAGGCGTGGGATGAGTTGCGACCACAGGGACGAATTGATTTTAGCGCACGAGCAAAGAAGCCGGCTGATCAGCACGACGCGATTGTCGAGGTGGTTGTACGGCCGCGAGGGAAAACGGTTTCGCTCGAACCCCGGGCATTTCCGTATCGTTTGGATCAAGTCGACGCTACGGTCACGTACCGCGCAGGTCGCGTGGATTGCCAGAAGATCTTCGCGGCTCATGACCGCGCAATGTATTCGGCTGAATCGGGCGCGTGGCAGGCGGCGCCAGACGGTAGTTGGCAATTTGGGTTGACGAATGTGACGGCCGATCGCCTTGCACTCGGTCGTGACCTGCTCTCGGCACTACCGCCGGGACTGCAATCAGCGATCGAACGCTTGCAACCGACCGGCACATTCGCGCTGCACAATAGCAGCTTGAGTATTGCGAAATCCCCACAGACACCTGGATTTACCGCTGCTTGGGATGTGAACCTGGAGTTTCAGCAGGCTGCGATTCAAAGCGCGTTGCCATTGCGCGGGCTTACCGGTGGGGTGCGGCTGGTTGGCCGGGGCAACGAGCAGTCGGCCGCAACGGCGGGTGAGTTGGCTATCGATTCAGTGATTTGCAAAGACATGCAACTCACGAACATTCGCGGGCCGATGTGGACCGATTCTTCACAGCTATTGTTCGGCGAGCCGGCATGCAAGCAACAGAACCAGGCGCCGCGGCGAATGACCGCCGACGCCTACGGTGGAAGTCTGGCGACGAATATCGAAGTGTTGCGCGGCGACATGCCCAGCTACAAAATCGACTGCCAACTGGGAGGGCTCAGTCTGGCGCGGTTTGCCAACGAGCGGCTGGCCGGGCCATCCGATGTGAGTGGCACGGTGTCTGGTAGATTGGTGCTCTCCAATACCGGGCAGACGACGCAAACGCTCCAGGGGGCGGGCGACCTGCACGTGGTTGATGGGCATATCTACCAATTGCCGCCGCTCGTTTCGATGCTCAAGCTGCTGTCAAGTCGGCCGCCCGATACAACAGCATTCAATCGATGCGATATGAAGTTTGCCATTCAAGGCGAGCATATTCATTTCGATCAGTTGGACCTCATTGGTGACGCCGTGAGCTTGTATGGCAAAGGTGAGACACACTTCAATCACAAGCTCGACCTGACTTTCTTCACGTTGATTGGGCCGACGGACGTGCCAATTCCTTTCTGGAAGACGATCGCCGGGCATGTGAGCCAGCAGGGGTTGCAACTCAAGGTGGTTGGCACATTCGAGGACCCGAAAACCGAGAAGAAAGCGCTGCCGGCCGTGAACGACATGCTGGAGCATATTCATAGTGAACTTCAGGAGGGGGCAGCCAACATATCGCCGAACACGGCGTCACGCGGGGCGCGCAAGGCGACTCGCTGAGAACGGAGGAGTGCGATGAGCATGGGGCCGGTCTTTGGTGTGGTGGGAAGCGCGGCAGGTACAGCCTTGTCTCAAACGGCAGGGTCGGAGATCGAACGATCGCAGCGCGATACTTCCGCCTTGCAGCGACAAGTCGATGGAAATGAACATACGGAACAGGCGTCTGGCATTGGGCAAACTAAAGAAGACCAGGAGACATCGGAACGCGATGCCGATGGACGCCGGTTGTGGGAATCGCAAGAGAAGCACGGCCAGGATAAGAAGAACGACAGCCATGAGGAAGACTCGGTCGCTTCATCAAAGCAAAGCAAGGACCCAACCGGACAATCGGGTACCAAGCTGGACCTCACGGGCTGAGCCGGCTTGCTACAGAAGCGAGGATTTCGGATATTGCAAGTTCATAAGAGTCTCACGCAGAGGCGCGAAGGCGCAGAGAATAAGGCAGGCAAAGAGAACACTAATTGACGCTAATCTTCGCTAATCGAATAAGCAGGACTATTGATGCCGGCGCAGCAAATAGCACCACGCAGTCAGGGTGCCATGCCCACGGCTTTGCGTGGGCATGCCGAAAAGGTGGTTAAAACATGGCCACTCCAAGCAGTGGCCATGGCACCCGAAGACTCTTTGGTTGTGCAGGCATCAATAATTCCTTATTAGTGGGGATCAGTGCAGATTAGTGTTCCGCAGCCTCCGCTTCGAACTTTGCGCCTTCGCGCCTCTGCGTGAGATCCTCCGTTATTGATTGACTGCTTCCCGCTGAATCCACACCGCTTTGTGACAGAACGATGAAATTCACCAAGATGCACGGTGCTGGCAACGACTATGTGTATGTCGATTACTTTTTGCAGCCGGTGCCTGACAACATTCCTGAGTTGGCGCGGAAAATTTCCGACCGGCGGTTCGGCGTCGGCGGCGACGGCTTGATTTTGATCTGTCCCTCGGAGCGAGCCGACGCCGAGATGCGCATGTACAACGTCGACGGATCGTACGGCGAAATGTGTGGCAACGGCATTCGCTGCGTGGCCAAGTACATCTACGATCATGGCATCGCGCGGCGAGATACGCTCAAAATCGAATCGGGCGGTCGCGTGCTATCGTTCGATTTGAGCATCGCTGGCGGCAAGGTGGAGCAGGTGAAGGTCGATATGGGCGAGCCGATCTTGATTCCGACTCAAATACCGACGACACTCCGTTCCGAAGGCTCGGATCAGCAGGCGATTGACGTGCCCGTTTCGATCGGCGGACGCGAGTTTCGCGTCAGCAGCCTATCGATGGGCAACCCGCATTGCGTCGTGTTTGTCGACGAGCTGACAGACGATTGGGTGCTGGGAACGGGACCGAAGATCGAAGTCGATCCTTGTTTTCCCAAGCGAGTGAATGTCGAGTTCGCAAAGGTCGAGTCACGTCGTGAACTGCGGCAGCGCACCTGGGAGCGTGGATCGGGCGAAACGCTAGCGTGCGGCAGCGGTGCTTGCGCGGTTTGCGTGGCAGGAGTTTTGACCGGTAGATGTGACCGTGATGTGGTTGTTCATCTGCTCGGTGGTGATTTGTCGATTCAATGGGATGAAGCCACGAATCATGTGTTCATGACGGGACCGGCTGCCGAGGTTTTCACAGGCGAGTGGCCAGACATATAGCCGATCCATCTTGGATCGAATGGTTGAACCCGGCCAAGATGGCCGGGCTATCTATTGAAGATTTGCAAGGAAGCAGCATCAGATGGCAACTGCGACGAAAAAAAAGAAGAAAAAGAAAAAGCGGATGCCAGCTTTCATGACGAAGCTAGGCGCCCTCGTGATGGCCAAGGGCATTCGCGCATGGATGAGTACGCTCGATTACAAGGTCGTGTACTACGATCGATCGATCGATCCGATTCATGGTGGTAACCAGCAGCGGATCTATATCTTCTGGCATGAAAACATTCTGCTGCCGCTGTATGTTCGCGGGCATTGCAATCTGGCAATGCTGCTAAGTCAGCACCCGGATGCCGAGATTTTGTCGCACATCGCGTACCACATGGGCTTCGACTGCGTTCGCGGATCGACGTATCATGGCGGGGCAAAGGCACTCTTGGAGTTGAAGGACCGAAGCCGTAACCAGCATCTGACGATTACGCCAGACGGCCCTCGCGGGCCACGACGGCAACTCGCGCAGGGTCCAATTTACTTGGCCTCGCGCTTGCAACTGCCATTGGTGGTGATGGGCTTTGGTTACGATCGGCCTTGGCGGGCAAATAGTTGGGACCGATTTGCGGTGCCGCGGATGTTTTCCCGCGCACGCGCGATTTTGAGCCCACCGCTGATGTTGCCTGGCGACCTGGACCGCGATGGCATCGAGAAATGCCGAATTCGCGTCGAACACCTGCTCAATGATTTGACATGTGAAGCCGAAGCTTGGGCAGCGTCCGGTACGAAAAAGGTTGGCGAAGTGACGATTCGGCCGGGGCACGCGCCGGTGCCCGAACATCTTCCGTTGGTGGACGCATCGGGGCAGCATTTGCCGATCCATTCGCATGCGGCATAATCCTCATTGCGCTCAATCGACGCGCGGCGACTCGCGTGTTATCTTGACGGGCGATGGGCGCATGTTCATGCGCCTCGTTTGAATTCAAGCGCGGTAAAGTCAGGATGGCGGCTACCACTACATCGACTGGGCAGCAAGCGCTCTCGGTTGCCCAGCTAACGGCACAGATCAAAGATACGCTGGAAGGCGCGTTTACCAGCGTGTGGGTCGTCGGCGAGATTTCGAATTACTCGCGGCCGCAATCGGGCCATTCTTATTTCACGCTCAAAGATGATCAGGCCCAGATTCGCGCCGTGATGTGGCGCGGCGCGGCAGCACGCCTGAAATTCGACCTGGCCGATGGCTTAGACGTTATCTGTCACGGCCATCTTGATGTGTATGCGCCGCGCGGCAGTTATCAGCTTGTGATTGATGAGGTGCAGCCGAAGGGGGTTGGGGCCCTGGAGCTGGCCCTGAGGAAACTGCGCGAGAAGCTGGCCGCGGAAGGACTGTTCGATTCGGCGCGGAAGCGGAAACTACCGACGTTTCCGCGGCGAGTGGCGTTCGTGACGAGCCCCACGGGCGCGGCGATTCATGACTTCTTGCAAGTATTGCGGCGGCGCTGGCGGGGCGTCGACGTGCTGGTGATTCCCGCGCGCGTGCAAGGCGAAGGTTCGGTGAGCGAGATCGTCGCAGGCATCCGGCTGGCGAATCGAATGTCGCCGCGGCCGGATGTGCTGGTGGTCGGACGCGGCGGTGGCAGCCTCGAAGATCTCTGGTCGTTCAACGAAGAGCCGGTCGTGCGAGCCATCGCGGCCTCGAAGATTCCCACGGTATCGGCTGTTGGACATGAAATCGATGTGACACTGGCCGATCTCGTTGCGGATGTCCGCGCACTGACACCGAGCGAAGCGGCGGAGTTGATCGTGCCGGCGGCCGACGAGATCAGCGCGCGGGTTCGTGCGTATGAGCAGCGGTTGCGCCATGCGGTACATCGACGCGTGATGCTGTTGCGGGCTCGACTTGACGGGCTGGGATCGCAGCGAGCGTTTCGCCGACCGTTTGATTTAGTTCATGACCGCAATCGACGGCTGGACGAACTGACGATACACGGCAATGCGGCGATGCACCGCCTGCTACGGCAGCACGAAAGCC
>CAZGMU010000045.1:0-7899 GCA_964526975.1 uncultured Planctomycetaceae bacterium | reverse complement strand
CGCTGGTGGTCTCCAAGTTGCAGACTATCTTCGAGCCGCTTGGCGACGATCGCCGGCAAGATCGATTCGCTCAGCCCGTTGGCAGTTTTGGCGCGGGGGTATACGATTACGCAAGATTCTCGCACCGGGCGAGTCATTCGCGCGGCGAGCGATCTGCACACCGGGCAATCGATCACGACGTTATTCAGCGACGACTCGGCGGTCAGCAACGTGGAATCGATCGGCGAATAATCGCTGGTGCTACGGATGGTGAAGGATTTTCATGAGCAAGAAAAAACCCGCATCGCGTGAAGAATGTACGTCCGCTTCCTTTGAGGAGTCGCTCAGGGAGTTGGAAAAGGTCGTGGCCGAGCTAGAAAGCGGCAAGCTTGGGCTGTCGGACGCGCTCGCGCGGTACGAAGAAGGCGTTCGGCACTTGAAGGGGTGTCAGCAGCTTTTGGAGATGGCTGAGCGGAAGATCGAACTGCTCAGCGGCGTTGACGCCGACGGCAATCCGATCACCGAACGATTCGCAGAGGAAGAGCCAGATTCGCTCGAAGCGAAGAGTGCCGCCCGCACCGGGCGCCGGACGAGTGCCGCGAAACCGACATCCGGGAAAGCCGTGGTTCGCGACGACATAGACGTAGTGCCACGCCTTTTTTAGAATGGTGGTTTAGGGCGAAGCCGTAAAATAGTTGGCTCGCCGCTGGGTGAGCGCGTCTTTTTCGCAGCACAACGTGGCATCTACCACCGAACCGCAGGTCGTAATCCAATCCGATTCGATACCGGAGCGCATCGATGCCGCGCTGGAGCGGCATGCGCGGTTCGACGACGATTGCCCTGCTCAATTGGCGGCGGCGATTCGCTATGCGCTGCTGGCTCCAGGTAAGCGACTGCGGCCCCAACTCGTGCTGATGGCGGCTGAGGCCTGTGGCGGTTCGATCGAAGAGGCGATGCCCGCAGCCTGCGCGGTCGAAATGATCCATGCGTATTCGCTCGTTCACGACGACCTGCCCGCGATGGATGATGATGATTTGCGCCGTGGCCGGCCGACTTGCCACAAGCAATTCAACGAGGCCGTGGCGATTCTCGTAGGGGATGCATTGCAGGCTCGGGCGTTCGAGGTCATCGCCACGCATATAGGGCCAGCGGCCACGGCCGCGAAGTGTTGTGCAGTGCTGGCACGAGCGGCGGGCGCGACGGCGTTGGTCGGCGGGCAGGCAGATGATCTCGCAATGGCGGCCCAGGGAAATATCGGCCTGGATGGCAGCCTGACGAAGTTGGAAGCGATTCATCGGCGGAAAACCGGGGCGCTGATCGTTGCGGCGCTAGAGCTCGGCGGCATCGTGGCGGCAGGAACGCCGACGCAGCTAGAGACGCTTAAGGCGTTTGGGCGGAACGTCGGTCTCGCTTTTCAGATTACTGACGACCTGCTCGATGTGTCTGGGGACCAGGAGGCAGTAGGCAAGCGGTTGGCCAAAGACGCGGACCACGGCAAACTGACTTTTCCGCGGCTGGTTGGGGTCGAGGCCAGCCGCCGCAATGCCGAACAGCTTGTGGACGAGGCTTGTGTTATGATCGAAGTATTCGCTGAAAAAGGCGCGAAGCTGAGAGAGTTGGCTCGGGGAGTGTTGACGAGGAAGAGATAAGGGGCTGTAACATTTTGAGTTTGTGTGTCCTAATCGGATCGCCACGCGGTCTGGGGCACGCCCGCCCCACAATTTCAAAGGTCATAAAGCAGTAAGGGGGTGATGTTTGGGGGGGCAGACTGGGGGAAGTGAATATTACTTGGCGGGGGCGAGGACGCCCCGGCTCGCTTGTTGGGAACTAAGTTGTCGTGAACAAATCTGCTATTTTGCCGTCGATTCATTCGCCGCGTGATCTGCGTAATCTTTCGCTGCCTCAATTAGAGCGGTTGGCGGCCGAGATGCGCGAGGTGCTCTGCAACCTCGTGAGTTGCCGCAGCGCGCACTTCGCGTCGAATCTGGGCGTCGTCGAGTTGTGCCTGGCGTTGCACCAGACGTTCGACTTCACCCACGATCACTTGATTTGGGACACCGGCCATCAGATCTATCCCCACAAGCTGATTACGGGCCGCTACCCTCAGTTTGACACGATCCGCACGAAGGGCGGCCTGATGGGCTACCCGAATCCGGAGGAGAGCGAATACGACCTTTTCATGACCGGCCACGCTGGGTCGAGCGTGTCGACAGCGGTGGGCCTGGCAAGTGGCGATGAGTTATTGCGCGACGACGAGGGGCGGTGGAGCGTCGCGGTGATCGGCGACGGTGCGTTTCCCTCGGGCATCGTCTTTGAGGCGCTCAACAACGTCGGTCGATCGTGCAAGCGGCTGCTCGTGGTGCTGAACGACAACAAGATGTCGATCTGCCCGCGCGTCGGTGGCATGGCCGATTACCTCGATCGCTTGCGGATGAACCGAATGTACTCCGGGCTCAAGGAAGAAGTCGTTAAGGTTCTAAGCAAGGTGCCGCTGTTGGGCGATCCGGTCGAACGGCTCCTTGCGCAAGTAAAAGAGGCGGCCAAGGCTGGCCTGCATGGCGGAATGCTGTTCGAGGACTTGGGATTGCGCTACTTTGGCCCGATCGACGGCCACAATATCGGTCTACTGCGCAAGTACCTGCGGATGGTGCGCAATATCGAAGGGCCGGTGCTGCTCCATGTGGTGACGGAAAAGGGGCATGGCTTTCGACCTGCGGCGGAAGACCCCGTCCTCTTCCATGCGCCGCCGCAATTCGAGCGACAGGCCGACAAGATCGTGCAAATGAAAAAGAGCACGGCGCGGGCATTTACCCACGCGGCATCGGCGGCAATTTTTCAGCAAATGACGAACAATCCACGCGTAGTGGTCATCACTGCCGCCATGTGTCAGGGTAACAATCTGGAGCAAGTGCGTGATACGTTTCCCGATCGGTTCTTTGATACGGGAATCTGCGAAAGTCACGCCGTGGCCTTCGCCGCCGGGCAAGCGAAGGTGGGCTTGCGGCCGATCGTCGACATTTACAGCACGTTCCTGCAACGATCGTACGATCAGATTTTTCAGGAAGTTGCGCTACAGAACCTGCCGGTCACGTTTATGCTCGATCGCGGCGGCGTCACCGGGCCTGATGGCCCCACTCATCATGGGGCGTTCGATTTGGGCTACCTGCGTGTCTTTCCGAACATGGTCATCATGGCCCCGGCCGATGAATATGACATGGGCCAAATGCTCGACGTGGCGTTGCGATACGATGGCCCTTGCGCAATTCGCTACCCGAAAGCCGTCTTGCCGACGATCGCCGCCGAGCGCACGCCTGTCGAAGTTGGTAAGAGCGAAGTGTTGTCGTGGAGCGACGACGGGGTAATTCTTTGCTGCGGCGCGCAACTAGCCGACTGTGTGAAGGCAGCCGCGTTGTTGCAAGAAGAGGGAATCAACGTCGGCGTCGTCAACGTTCGATTCGTGAAACCGCTCGATCTGGATATCGTGCTCCGCGCGGTGCGAGAATGTGGATTCGTTGTGACGGTCGAAGAGTCGTCGCTAATGGGCGGATTCGGCTCGGCGGTGCTTGAAGCGGCCGCCGACGCAGGTCTCAACACCAGCCACATCCGTCGCTTGGGAATTCCCGATCGTTTCATCGAGCATGGCGAGCGGGGCGAACTGTTGGCCGATCTGGGATTGGATGCTTCCGGCATTGCCGCCGCCTGCCGCAAGTGCGCGGCGAGTTGCGGCGCATCGACTCGTGCGGGGGAATAGCGGCCATGCCCGCCCACAAACCACCCCGAACGATGATTCTCGCCGATGGCTCGCGCCAGGAAATGCGCGATGCGGTTGAGCGGCTGCGCCCAATCATCGAACGGTATTTGCCGGTGGTGGGGATGTCGCTCGATTCCACCTCGGACTTGGCTCAGCTCGACGCGGAGTTGGCAATCGTGCTTGGAGGCGACGGGTCTATCTTGCGGGCAGCCCATCAAATGGGTTTCCAGCAAGTGCCTGTACTCGGCGTAAATCTAGGAAGATTGGGGTTCTTGGCAGGGCTACAGCCGGAGCAGCTTGAACAGGCTCTGCCAGAGATTGCCGCGAGACGGCATCATCTTGTCGAGCATCTCATGGTCGAATGCACCGCGAATCGTGGCGGCAAGCCGATTCATCACTCTCTCGTGCTGAACGAGGCCGCCGTGCTAGCTGGTCCGCCGTTCACGATGGTCGATATCCAGCTTTATGTTGACGGAGAATTGGTAACCACCTACAGTTGCGACGGTTTGATCGTCAGCACGCCCGTCGGGTCGACAGCTCATAGCTTATCGGCAGGGGGACCGATCCTGCGAAACGACATGCAGGCGCTAGTGATCCTGCCGATCAACCCCCACACGTTGACCCATCGCCCCGTCGTGGATTCGGCGAATCGCACCATCGAGCTGGCGGTTCCCGAGCCGCTCGAAGGGACATCGCTGGTGGTGGATGGCCGCGTACTGGGCAAAATTGAAGCGGCGGATCGCATCAAGATCATCCGCTCCAAAGCCAGCTTCCAAATGGTGGAAGTTCGCGGTCACACCTACTACCGCACACTCCACGACAAGCTCGGGTGGAGCGGGCAGATACGAACAAACAAATAACCGATTTAGCGGGCACATTTATGTGCCGCGATGTTTAGCCAGCAACGGCACGCGGAGCGTGTCTACTACATTGCAAGGAAGCAATTGCCATGAATCGTTTCGGCGCTGTTTTCTCGAAGTTTTCTTTGCCCCTCGTCGCGATCGCAGCGATTTTCATCACCGCCAGTAGTGCTGCCGCTGCCGAGAAGAAAAAAAGCGACTCTACCGGCCCCCTGCTTGTGGCCGAGGCGCCGCCAAAACACGAGATTCCAAAGTACGATTTGAAGTACAAGCTCTCGCGCGGCGATGTGCTTCGCTACGATGTAACGCATGAGGCCTCGATCAGTGGCACAAGCGACAACACCACGCAAACAGCGCAATCGAAAACCGATTCGGTCAAATGCTGGAAAGTGACCGATGTTCTGCCGAATGGCGACATCGAGTTCATGAACGTCTGCGAACGCGTTCACATGATGAACCAGCTTCCCGACCGCAAAGCAACCGAGTATGACAGCACGGTGGACAAGACGCCTCCACCAGGCTTCGAGGACGCGGCCAAGGCCGTGGGCGTGCCGCTAAGCACGATCCGCATCACCCCCTATGGCAAAGTGGTGAATCGCCAATTGAAGATCGCGAATCAGGGCTCGAAAGAGGATGCACTCATCGTGCTTCGCTTGCCCGAAAACCCGGTTGAAATTGGCGACACCTGGGACGAGCCCTTCGAAGTGAAAGTGGGGGTGCCAAGGGGAGAAAGCCGATCGATTAAAACCCGCTGGCACCACAAGCTGACCGATGTGAAGGACGGTATCGCCACGATCGAGGTGACTTACCAGGTTCTCTCGCCGACCGACGCGGGAGTCGAATTGGAATTGGTGCAACGCATGATGTCGGGGCAAGTGGAGTTCGATATCAAGAAAGGCCGCGTCCAGAGCCAAAAGATGGGCGTGGACAAGCGGATCATCGGCTTTGCCGGCCCGACGAGCAGCATGCAGTACATCATGAAGATGGAAGAGAAGCTGATCCCGGAAGAGCCCAAGACCGCGGCAAAACCCTCGACCAAGAAAACCAACAAGCCGGCAGTTGTCGATTCACGCAAACCAAAGCCGGCGGCGAAGACGGCAAGCAAGCCGCAGCCAGTCGTGCCGGCGCCGACAAAGACTTACCGGCGGTAGCAGGTTCGCGGCGATGCGAATACATGCCAACTGAGCGCGAAAAAAGCAATCTCATCTACAGTTCGCCGCTCTCCTACGGTTCGCCCGTCTCCACTTCGTGGACCAGCACGACATCGTGTACGCCGCTGGCCTCCTGGTCAGGGCCGACCGTGAGATGAGAGCCGCCTACAATGACGATGCGGTCGCCTTTCTTAGCATAGCCCTCGCGGCAAGACCATTCATCGGCATAGCGAATCAGTTGCTGCATATCGAGCGCCGGAAAGCCGCGCACCGGGGTAACGCCCCAGTATAGGCACATCTGGCGGAGCGTGGATTCGCGCGAGCTGATGCCGACGACCGGGATCGAGCTGCGGTGCTGCGAGAGCGCCAGCGCAGTGCGTCCCGAATGGCTGGCCACAAATACGAGCTTCGCGCCCAGGTCGTAGGCCATCCGCCCCGCTGCCCGCACGGCGGCACGCGTGATGTCATGTACGACCGCCGAGTTGATTACCAGGTTGCGCGGAGGCCGGTTCTGAAAGCTCGACTCGGTCGCAATCGCGATTCGATTCATCATCTGGACCGCCTCGACGGGAAACTTGCCGATCGCAGTTTCGCCGGAGAGCATGCAGGCGTCGGCCCCGTCGAGGATTGCGTTGGCCACATCGGTCGCTTCGGCGCGTGTTGGCCGGGGAGATTCCTGCATGCTTTCGAGCATTTGCGTGGCGATAATCGTCGGCCGCTGGTAACGCTGGCACATAGTGATGATCCGCTTCTGCTCGAGTGGCATCCTGGCCACATCGATTTCCACTCCTAAGTCGCCGCGGGCGACCATGATCCCATCCGCAGCCGCGACAATCTGCTCAAGATTATCGAGTGCTTCGCGCTTCTCGATCTTAGCGACGGCACGCGCCGTCGAGCCTTGCTCCTTGAGAATGCTCTTTAATTCGTAGATGTCTTCAGGCGAGCGAACGAAGCTAAGGCCGACAAAATCGACACCCGCTTTGGCGCCCCAAATGGCGTGGGCACGGTCATGCTCGTTGATCGCTGGGGCGCTGAGCTTCACGCCAGGAAGGTTGATTCCCTGGTGGCTGCGAATCGCTCCGCGTTGAATGACTTTCAGTTGAGCGCGACCGGCGCTTTTGGCCACGACCTCCATGGCAACGGTGCCGTCGGCCAGCATGACGCGATCGCCAATATGCAACTCATCGATGAGAGGCGGATAAGTCGAGGTCAACTCGTTGGCCGCTTGCGGCTCATGGCCGTCGATGAAGAAAAAATCCTGATTGAGGGCGCAGGCAATGCGATCGCCAGCGACGCTGCCAAGCCGAATTTTTGGTCCAGACAGATCAATTAAGATCGCGATCGGCTCGTTGAACTCTTCGCTGAGGGAGCGAATCGTGTTGACATATTGTTGCTGTGTCTCTGGATCGGCGTGGGCCATGTTCAGGCGAAAAATGTTGACGCCAGCAGAGACCATCTGGGCCAGTTGTTCGCGAGTCGAGCAGGCGGGACCGATAGTCGCCACGATTTTCGTATGGGAGCATTGAAGCGGATCGCGAGTCATAGCGAGCTTTCTTCGCCTGGAGGTTTCTTGCTGCCCGTTCGATTGCAGAAGCCCATTCGCTGGAAACCGATCGCTTGTGCAACGATCATTATTGTGCAGTTCGTCCGGCTGATCGGGAATAGGGATTACTGGTTGGCTTGATCTAGAGGCTGTAAATGCCGCATACTTTGTACACGTTTACTAGAAGCGATTTCTTAACAAACCGCGGGCTAGCGACAGCGCCCGATTCGATCAGCTGAAACGCGCTAGCGTCCGGCTCATTCGGGTGGTCTTGAAACAACTTTTTATCCCACGCCGCTTCTGGGTATCAAAGGTTCTTTGGGCTTTGCATGACGAGTGACGAATCCAACACAGAAGTGGACATTGAGACGGGGAATCCAGAGCTACCGCGGCGATTGTCTCGACGCGCGACGTTGTTCGTGTTCGGGGCCATTGTTTTTGCTTTAGCGAGCCTGGTTTTGTCGCTGGAGTTTTTTGTCGTCGAGCGAATTCCGCCGTTAACCGACGCGGCGCTCCTAGAGGCCAAGAAGCTCTGGCAACAAAACGGCCCCTTGAGCTACGGCATGGACATCGAGCTGCGTGGAGCACGGCCAGGCAACGTGGAAGTTACCGTGC
>CAZGMU010000044.1:17098-18447 GCA_964526975.1 uncultured Planctomycetaceae bacterium | reverse complement strand
CTTCATGTCGGCTCCCCATACACAATCGGCCAATCGTCCCAAGATGGCTGGAGCAATCGCAGGATGCGAAGGCGAACGAAAGCCTGAATCGGCGGACGAAGCGATTGGGCGCTTGTGTTTGGCCGGTGTTGGCCAGAAGTAAGCAATACCAAATGCCACCAAGACCGATACCGCCAGCAACATCAGATTTTGACCCACCGTTTTCGAAGGCCGAGTCGAAACCAGAGGTTGTTGGGCGCCGTTGGCAGAGCGAGTATCAAACGAAAGCCCCTGAAATACCTCCCGCATGTCGGCCAGTCGCGACGCATCCAGAAGCTGCACCTCGTTCATAAACCACGTAGCAACTGCCTCAGCATGGGCGTCCGCTTCATCGATCCACGTGGCAAGCGCGGCATGGCCACGCTCGTCCAGGGTGTTGTCGAGGTAGTCTTCCAGGTAACCGGCAATGTTTTGCGGCACGCTCATTGAAGCCCTCTACTGGTTCGAGTGTTGACGCACCGCTCTAGAATCTTGCGTACTCGGTGAAGGCTTCCCTTTACGGCAGCTACAGACTTTTGAAGTGAATCGGCAATTTCGTTAACGCTTAGCCCGCTCGAATATCGCATCTCAATCAGTCGCCTACGGCGATCATCCAGTTTCCGAATGCAGTAGTGCAATGCTTCGCGGCGATTGTCCGCGGGACTCTCGGCAAGAGTGGCGAGATGCTCACCGATCATTGAAGTCAACTGATCACTAAACACCAGGCGATTGCGATGATACCGGCGAAAATACATAAGCATATGATTACGAGCGATTCCTAGCGCCCACGCCACAAACGGGCGCCCCGGATCGTAGCTGCCATAATTCTTGGCTACACTAACTGCAACCTCTTGCAATACATCTTCTGCGTCGTGAAACGAGCCGATTCCGGCCAGTAGCTGAGCAAATACAGCCGTGCGTGCCCGCTCCCAATCCGCTGCAAGTTGCGCAGGGTCATCGACTAGCGGGGAAGGAGACCGATTTGCTGGCGATTTGGTCACGAGAAGTTCGCCCAGATTTGAAATCAGGGATTCCAACGTTAGCACTAGCAAATCACACGGCCCAAATAGCTTGTCTCTTAAGCTACCAGCGTATTTGCGGGAATTTGCCAATGGTTGCGAAGAAAATATAAAAATTCAGACAAATTTTCCGATTTCAGCGCAACCTGAACTCTTTCTTCGCAAATACCCAATACGTTAGGTTGCCATCAATTAGCATAGTGACCGTTGGCGGTGACCTATAGGCGGAATTCAGAAAGGAAAAAGGGGGGGATTGGCGGATCTTGATTCCGGCAGCGGGCGATCCCTTCGCTCAGAGCCTTATTTCCCGGC
>CAZGMU010000044.1:8590-17088 GCA_964526975.1 uncultured Planctomycetaceae bacterium | reverse complement strand
GCGTGGCACCCTATTTGCTAATTCGGTGCAAATTCGCAGTTTGAGCAGTCAGCGAAAAGTCAACAGGATGATTATCAGCAGGAAAATGGAACACATAGCTCAGAATAGGACCAGCGGTCAGCCGGTTTCTAAGTTTCCAGTTTTGGTTGGTAACCGCCCAGGCTTTACCTTGGTCGAATTGCTGGTCGTGATTGCGATCATCGGGATTCTCGTCGCCCTGCTCTTGCCGGCGATCCAGGCCGCGCGCGAAGCATCGCGGCGATCGTCGTGCCTGAATAAGATTCGTCAGGTTGCGCTCGCGGTGACAAACTATGAGTCTGCCAAGAAGCAATTCCCCACGTCGGTCTACATGCCAGATATCACCAATCCAACAGGCAACGACGGCATCTCGTTCTACATCCAGATTTTGCCTTATATCGAAGCTTCGGCGATTGCTGACTTGTACGACCCCAAGGTTCAGCCGCGGAAGCAACTTGCGAAATGCTTTTCGAGACCCGAACCAACATTTCAATGCCCAAGCGACGAACCAGTCCAAGTGCCTTATGCTCTAGGATACACGGCTCCCGATCCGGCCACGGGCCTCGGAACCGGTGACACTGCCCAGGACTACAAAGGCAACTACGGCCTTAACTGGGGGACAAGCCGCTTCCAGCAAAACCAGCCGGTTTGGAACTTTGTTACTAGCTCGAATCAATCGGGCCTTCCCGGCCCTTTTGAAGATCCGGTTGTCGTGGGAACCAGAGAGGTTTCAAAGCACATCAAGGTTCGTCAGATTTCTGATGGCTTAAGCCATACCTTGATGCTCTTGGAAATGCGGCAGGCTCCCACTGGAGGGCCACCCAATAATTTGATCGATCGCCGGGCTCGGCTGTGGATTCCCGTCTCGGGGACGGTTCAGATTTCGACGCTGTTGTTGCCGAACTCCACTCGTTGCGACACATCGAATGCCGTCGATTCGAAGAGAGGCTGCGGCCCCGATCTCTGCGCTTGTCCCGTTGCACAACCCGATGGAATACCTTGCGCAGATGGTGGTGGCGCAGGGAACTTTACTCTAGCCTCGCGTAGCCGACATCCGGGCGGTGTAATGGTGGCATTTTGCGATGTGTCTTGCCGCTTTGTAAGCGACGACATTGATCTTGCCATCTGGCGTGCAATTGCCAGTCGAGCTGGTGGTGAAACTGTCGGCGATTTTTGATTATCTGAAACAGTGAGCCGTTTCCTCAGCGTACATCAATTTCAAAACAACTTTGCTTGAAAATGGGAGAAACTACAAATGAATCGATGCTTACAACTGATGTGGATTGGTGTTGCTGCAATATCTACGGTCCAAGTCCAAGCTGCTGATGTTTTCTGGATGAGTGGGACTGGCAACTTGACGGACTCCAATTATTCTGACGGGGTTTCGACAAACCTTGCCCCACAGGAAGCAGACGTTCTCTTCCTCGGCAACTCCGGCGTTGTTTCTCATTCTGTCGGTGGTTTTACTCTGTACCAAAAACTGCGTGTTGGTCACGACCTAGCAACTCCTGGCGGCGTGGGACCAGCAACGCTCACCGTCAACAATGGTGCTCAACTCAACCTGACTTCTGCCGGAGGCGGCGCGAATGCATCGCTAATTATCGGCGGTGGCACTAATACCGCAGGATCTGGCGTGGACGGAACGCTCAACATTGATGGCGCTGGATCGAGTGTTACATCTGCGCAACTCGTGCAAATCGGATTTGGAGGTAACGCCAACGCCAACGCTACCGTGAACATCACTGATGGCGGGTCGCTGACTGCCACGTCGGGCAACATTAATTTAGGAGAACGAGCCGGTAATGCAACCTCTGGCTTACCAGGGCATCTTAACATTAGTGGGGCTAGTTCCACTCTTACGATCTCTGTCGCTAGTGCAGACCTGAATGTCGGAGTTCGCGCTGCTTCGAGTTACGTGCAAACAGGCGGCACTGCTACGATTGGCGACGCCATCGTGGTTGGCAACAATGAAGCGCACGGGTCGAGCTTCAGTGTATCAGGCGGCGACGTCACATCTAAATCGGTCACGATTGGACAAAGCGCTAACAACGCAACCGGCTCGATCACGGGAGACGCGATCATTAACGTAACGACGAACAATTTCAATGTCGGATTGAATAGTGCTCAGGGCGCAAGCCTGCTTGTGGCAGACAATGCGGCTATCAACGTCCTCGCAACAACTACCGATCCAGCTGGGAATGGCAACGTATTTATTGGCCGCGGTACGTCCTCCAATACAACTTTCACAATGACCGGTGGCACGATTGATACAGGTAGAAACTTTCTTCTTGGTAATGGCAGCGGGGTAATAGGCGTTGTCGGAAATCAATCAGGCGGAACGATCACAACCACGCTCAACTTCGTGGTTAACGACTCGGACGGCGACACAACGTACAACTTAAGCGGTAATGGCGCTATTGTCGTCAATGGCTTGATGAATGTCGGGCGTCGAGTCGCCACCGGTGTCATGAACCAGACAGGTGGCAGTGTAACCTCGGCCCTTGGCATTGCTGTCGGCAATGCCGAGTCAACAGACACCGCGCTCTGGGGAACCGGTATTTACAATGTGAGCGGCGGGACCATCACGGCTAATCAGACCACCGGCCCCGCCTTGCGAATCGCCCCGCAAGGCACAGGCACATTTCGTGTCATCGGGGACGATGCAACGATCAATGTGAATGGCGACGCGCTCATCAATGCCAACGGTGATGCCCAAGGCACATTGGCCTATCAGCTCGAAGCCGGCGATCTGTTGTCTATGATCAATGTCACCGGGACGGCTACCTTCAATGCCGGCGCGATCTTAAACTTCGACACATCACTCGCGTCTCCCACGCAAACTTCGTACGATCTTTTGACGGCTGCCGTCATCGACGACCTTGGCATTGCTTTCAGTGGACCAGCGGGATGGGGATATCAGATCGTCGACGGCCTCAATGGCAAGATACTCCGTGCCGTTCAAGGCATCGCCCCTGTTTTGCTCGGCGACTTCAACAACGATGGCAAAGTCGACGCTGGCGATTATGTAACTTGGCGCAAGAACGATGGCCCCAATGCTTCCCTTCCTAATGACGATGGTGCTACCGACCAAGCGGCTCGGTTTACATTGTGGCGAGCCAACTTCGGCAACCCGCCGGGCGCCGGTGCTTCGCTGGAAGGAGCACAAGTGCCCGAGCCAGCCTCGCTGGCCCTCGTGTTGATCGGAGTAGCAGCCTTGGCTAGTAGTAGCCGTCGTCGTTCTAGGGTGCATCACCTTTAGGATGCGGTTTTTGGCGGTAGTTGGCTGCGGCAACGAGCGCGAACATGATTTCGCCGCCGCTAAACTTTGGAAGTCGTGGAGTTCGCGCCCCGGACGGCAAAAGCCGCCGGGGCGTTTTCATGCAAATTGGAAGCGTCCGTGATGAGTAGGTTCAAGGCACTCGACACTCGATGATCATTTGGCGAGCAATTTTCAGGTTTCTCAAGCCGATGCAGTGGCTATTCACGGCAGCAATTGGCCTAACCACTATCGCGACAGCGTCTGCGCAGCAGCCGAATATCGTCATTGTCAATATCGATGACATGGGGTGGGGCGATTTCGCCGTCTACGGCAGCAACTATTCCCAAACGCCGAACATTGATGCCTTGGCGTCGCAAGGCACTCGCTTTACGCAGTTCTACAACGGCGCTCCGATCTGCTCGCCTTCCCGCGCGGCGCTATTCACCGGGCAATATGCGGCCCGTTCCGGAATCAACTCGTTTCTCGACAATACCACGTCGAACCTCGCCCGCGACAACGCCAATAGTCTCTCGCTCTCCGCGCCTTCGATGGCCCGGGCCTTCCACGACGCCGGTTACGCCACGGGCCACTTCGGCAAGTGGCATCTGGGTGGTGGGCGCGACGTTGGCTACGCGGTCGGCACCACCGCGGGAACGACAGTTACCGCCCCACGTGTCGCGGAATATGGTTACGACCAGGTCTGGACTCAAATGGAAGGCCTCGGCAATCGAATCATCAACGTCATGCCCTACGGCGGTAGTAATGCCAATGGCTCCACCACGCGCCCTAGCGATTACTACAACGGTTTAAATCAAGCGAGCGAAGCGCGGGGCACCGGCGGCGGCGTTGATCAGCTCGTTTATCTTGAGCGACAGTTCAACGCCGATTTTATGGCCAACCGTGCTATCCAATTTATCGACGAGCAGCGCGCCGCGAATCCAAACAAGCCCTTTTTCTTGAACTACTGGCCAGATGAAGTTCATACAGTGAACGATCCGCCGGCCGCCTATAAAGCCAAGTACAACGCGCTCTATCCCAATCTTCCCCAAGATCAGCGCAACTACCTTGCCAGCCTGGAGCATGTCGATGCTCAGATTGGCCGTGTCATTGATCACATCGATCAGCTCGGCCTGGGCAACAATACACTGATCCTCGTGACCGCGGACAACGGCGCGGTCCTCGCCAATTCCAATCGCCTCGGCTCGAACGGTCCCTTTCGAGGCGGAAAAGGCGACGTCTTCGAGGGAGGCGTTCGCGAACCACTTATCGCACGGTGGACCGGGCATGTAACGGCCGGTCGCGTCGACACGCAGACGGTCATGTCGACGATCGATATGTTTCCCACGCTCACACAAATCGCTGGCATTGCTGCTCCCGCCAACGCCAGCTTCGACGGCGAGAACTTGAGCCAGGCCCTATTGGGCGCTGCTTCGCAAACTCGCACGAAGCCCCTCTTCTGGAACATGAACCGCGGCACAGAGAATCGTCACTCCAATCCAAACTCATCTGGCGCCGGCGGCAATGGACAGGAGGTTCTCGGCGTTCGGTATGGCAACTGGAAGTTGCTGATCAACGCGCAGGGAACGGCGCCTGAACTGTATGATCTCTCAACCGATGTCGCCGAAGCAACGAACCGAGCCTCTCAGCAACCGGCCGTTGTGAACTTGCTATCCCAGCAGGCACTATCGATTCGCTATTCAACGCCCTCGCGTAATATTCCCGATGCCGTGACGCCGCTGGTTCGGCTCAAGGCCCAGGATCTCGCGGGCCCCCTTGGCAATGGGGCCGCTGTTGGCAGTTGGTCTGACACGGCCACGGGCGACAGTTTCAATGGCACTCTGACTCAATCCACTGCGGCCAGCCGGCCAACGTTGCACACGAATGCCCTAAACGGCCGCGCCGTCGTTTCGTTCGATGGCGGTGACTCGTTGCTATCTTCCACAGGCAACTCTCTGCCAAATTCCGGTAAAGGAATCACAGTGATTGCGGTCGCCACGGGCGACACGTCGGGCAATCCTGCGCAGCGTCTTGGACAACTGGGCAGTCACGCAGGGACCGCCGGCAAGATCGTCGGCTTCGATGCGTCGACGTCGGTTACAAGTACAAATAACGGTGGGGCGGGCTTTCGCTTCAACAACGGAGCCGCATTGTACGATACGCCCGCCGTTGAGAGTGGTTTCCACATCGTCACCTGGCAGGTCGACGATGCTCAGAAATATGCCGATGCGAAACTCTTCGTCGACGGCACGCTGCCAGCTAATATCTTTACGGGAACAAGCACAACTGCCAACTCGACGAACTTCTCGGGCAGCGATCTGGAATTAATCCTCGGCACCGGCAGAAGTGGCGGCGGCTCGCTCTTCACAGGCGACTACTATACCGGCCAGCTTGCCGAGTTCCTCGTGTTCAACGACGTCCTGACCATCGGGCAGATCAACCTCGTCGCCAATTACCTTAGCACCGAATACAACTTGCCCTTTGCGTATGAGACGAATATTCTCTCGGCACAAGCCGCACTCGGTGGCGACTTCAATCACGACGGTAAGGTCGATACGGCCGACTATGTCGTCTGGCGAAAGACAGGAATTGACGGCCCGCAAGGCTATCAGGTTTGGCGAACGAATTTCGGCAGCTCGGTCGCTGGCTTGAATCTATCGGTTTCTGGAAATGGACTCTTCGCTTCGGTGCCCGAACCGGCAACTTGGGTCATCATAGGAATTGGGGCCACGCTGTTGCGCTTGGCTTCGCGAACACGAGCGCGAACCAATCCCGGATTTAGTCAGTAGAGGCGGAAATGAAGCAAAAGCCATCTTATGTGAAAGCCGCAGCATGTTTGCTGATGCTGGTGCAACCGTGGATGGGCATGCCGTTGCAGGCCGAGATTATCATCAGCGAAATCATGTACGATCCACAAAACGCGGATACCAACCGCGAGTGGGTCGAACTATTCAACAATGGCTCTTCGGCTGTGAGTCTGAGTGGCTGGCAATTCGGGATACCGTCGAGCAATTCTTGGACCTCCGCGTTCCCTGCCACGGCATCGCTCAACCCGGGACAGGCGCTCGTTCTTACGCCGAGCGCGGCAACTCTGGATTCAGATTGGGGATCGGGAATCAATCGCATCCAGGTCAGTGGTTTTCCGAGCCTGACGAATGACCCCAATAATAACGTCGCCGCCGCCACGATCGCGATCCGCAATGCTTCGAACGTTATCCAAGACCAATTGACTTACAAGGATGGTTCTGGTTGGCCAACCACCAGCGGCAACGACGGCAACAGCATCTATGTGTTGCCACAATATCTGACCAGTTCGCTCAACGATTCCGGCGGAAACTGGCGGCCCTCGTCGCAAGGTGTGTACGGCGCGGTCTGGCGCAGCGCCGGCGGCGACAGTGAGAACCACGCCTCGCCAGGTACCGTAGCTACTACGGTGCAAGCTCCGTTCGAGCCATCCCCAGATGCCGCTTGGTCGATGGTTTATCTGCCCGACGTTCAGAATTACAACTCGAGCGATGGCAACCATGTCCGACTGGTCGGCCAGATGAACTGGATTCTCAACAACAAGGAGGCTTTCAATATCAAGGCGGTAATTCAGGGCGGCGACATCGTAAATCAAAATCAATCCAACGCGCAGTGGCAGCGCGCTAAAGAAGCCTTCCATATGCTCGATGGTCAGATGCCTTATATCCTGGCAGCAGGCAACCACGACTTCGGGACGACCAACTTTCAAAATCGAAATACGCAGTACAACTCCTATTTCAAAATCACAGACAACCCGCTTAACAATCCGGCGACCGGCGGCATCATCAAAGGAACCTTCGAGGCAAACAAATTGGAGAATTCCTACTCCACCTTCACTGCTCCCGATGGCCGCAAGATGCTGATCTTCAATCTCGAATACTATCCCAGGCAAGCGGTGTTGAATTGGGCCGACTCGATCGCCGGACAGGCCCAATATGCCGACTATACGGCCGTTCTCCTAACGCATTCGTTCATCGGGTCGGGCGACAATCGTTGGAATGCCTCGTACCCCATCGAGGGAAATAATGGCGTCGAGATGTGGAACGAGTTGGTGAAAGTGAACGGTAACTTCGAAATGACCTTTAATGGCCACCTCGGTGGCGATGGAAATGGCTATCGAGTCGATGCGAACAATGCGGGCGTCAACGTCCATCAGATGTTCCTTAACACCCAATTCGAGACCAATGGCGGCAATGGCTGGCTACGTGTTGTCGAGTTCTTGAAGGACGGCCAGTCTGTAAGAATCCGAACCTATTCACCACATTTCAACCTCTACCGCACAAATGGCGCCAGCAACTTGAACCTCACCATTACGCATCTCGATTCACCGCTAATCTGGAACACGGGAATCGATTCGTTCTCAAATGGCTTCGCTCGCAGCAACGGCAATTCCGGCGTCGGCGTAACGACGGTCGACCCGTACGGAGCCGGCGGGAAAGAAGACCTCGTTGTCGGCTTCAATGGCGCCGCCTCGATCAGCGGTTCGGCTAGCCGTACGATCGGCTCCCTTCGTGTCGGCACGAATGCGGCAAACGCGTACATAGCAGGCCGCAACGGAAATGGCACCGTGACCATAGGCAATTCGACCAATCTTACGCTAAGCAGTAGCACCAGCACGGGCGATCTTACTGTCGGCGAGGGCGGTTACACCGGCACCATGAATTGGAACAGCAGCGGTACGCTCACAGCGCAAGGTCGGCTTCGAGTTGGTCAAGGCGGAATCGGCGTCTTTAATCAGAATGCGGGAGTTGTCATTGGCGGCAATACGTCTGGCTCTTTAAAGTTCCTGGCAGTCGGCAACGGCGCTGGTTCTCAGGGGACGTATAACTTAAACGCCGGAACTCTCCGTCCCAGCGGTGGCTTTGCCGGCGCGGAATTTCGCCAGACCGTCATCGGCGATGCCGGCGCTTCGGGCGAGTTGAACGTCGGCGACGACATCGGCAGCGCGAATACGGCAGCAGTCGAATCGAATGACGATCTGATTATCGGCCGCGGTGGTGGAACCGGCTTGCTGCGAGTTCGTTCGGACGGTTGCGTCGAACTTCGCACCAGCTCGAATCCCGCCGAATTTCTCGTCGGTCAAAACAGCATTGGCACCGTCATTCAAACTGGCGGCAGGGTCAGCACTGACAACACGGTCCGGATCGGCTCCGAACCAGGGTCGGTCGGACAATACACCATCAGCGCTGGCTCGTTCGCC
>CAZGMU010000044.1:0-8580 GCA_964526975.1 uncultured Planctomycetaceae bacterium | reverse complement strand
CGTCGGGTACTTCCCGGTGCAGGATCCCATCGACTGGTTCATCGGCAGCGAGGGCACGCTCGGCATCGTGGTCGCGGCGGAGCTGTCGCTGCTGCCGCTCCCGGAGCGGGTCACGGGTTTGGGCATCCCGTTCGCCACGGCGACCGATGGCAGCGGCACCTTCCAAATCGGACGCAATGGTGCCTTTGGTAAATTACGTGTCGAAGGCACGGCCCAGGTCACCCACGGCGCCGAACTCTACATTGGCGATGTGGCCAACGCCGCCACGAATGGCAGGTTGGAAATCATCGGCAGCACGGCCAGCATCCAAATCGGCCAGCTTGAAAATGCCGTCGGTGGAACTGTTGGAATCCGAGAAACTATCTTCTGGCAAGCAAGTGCCAACGGCGTCACGCCGCTTGTCGTTACTGGCGCTGGCCCCTTGGCTTCGGCGAGAATCCAACTCCAAGACCCCGCCGAAGTGGCCGCCAATACGGGCACCAACGGCACCGGTAACCTGACTGGTGATGGCATCGCGCTGGAATTGAATCTCTCTGCAATTACAAATAGCCAAACGATTACCTTGATTGACAACCGCACGATGGAGGCGATTACCGGTTTCTTCGAAAATGGCACTACCAAGAACTTATACGAAGAGGGCGAGATAATTCCGCTTGCTGGTTTCAATGGTACAGTCACTATTTCTTATGTAGGTGGCACGGGAAATGACGTCGTGTTGAATCTTGTCGCTCTTTTGGGTGATTATAACAACGACGGCACGGTCGACTCGGCCGACTACACCGTTTGGCGCAAAACCGGTATCAATGGCCAGCAAGGCTACGATGACTGGCGTGCGAACTACGGCAAATCAGCACCGAGCTTTGGACTAGCTCTTCCTGGTGAAAACCTGGGCAGCGATCTTATCTCAGTTCCAGAGCCAGTGCCCTTGGCGCTACTCGCCATGGCTCTCGTGGGATTGATGGTCAGTCGTAAGAATCGAATCGGAAAAGATTACACAAGCTAATAGAAAGCCTCTATCACGATGTTTTATCGTACTACATTGCTAGGCGCACTCGTTATCGGGCTGGTCGTGAGCATCGCATGGGGCGGAACTGCCCAAGCGGCTTCTCAAAAACCAAACGTCATCCTGGTGCTCATCGATGACATGGGCTGGAAAGACTTCTCCTGCTTCGGCAGCAAAGACGTACAGACTACGAATATCGATCGCTTGGCGCAAGAAGGCTTGCGGTTCCAGCAGTTCTATGTGAACTCGCCGATTTGTTCTCCGTCGCGAGTCGCGCTCTCTACAGGGCAATATCCGGCCCGTTGGCAGATCACGTCCTTCCTGGCCAGCCGCAAGGAGAATGGGCGGCGCGGCATGGCCGACTGGCTCGATCCTAAAGCTCCTATGCTGGCTCGCATGCTCCACGATAATGGCTACGCCACGGGACATTTCGGCAAGTGGCACATGGGAGGCCAGCGCGATGTTGCTGATGCTCCCCTTATCACCGAGTATGGCTTTGATGAGTCGCTCACCAGCCTCGAAGGCCTTGGTCCACGCGTGTTGCACTTACTCGATGCTTACGACGGCAAGGAACCGCAGAAGTATTCGCTTGGCGCGGACAAGTTGGGGCATGGCCAGTTTCAATGGGTTAAGCGCGACAAAGCCACTACGTCTCATGTCGACGCGGCGATTGCCTTTATTGATAAGGCCCAGTCGCACGACCGGCCGTTCTATGTAAATGTCTGGCCGGATGATGTGCACTCGCCGTTTTTTCCTCCCCAGGATCGACGCGGCGCTGCATCGAAGCGTGGGCTCTACCTAGGCGTACTTAAGACGCTCGACGAGCAACTCGCGCCGTTATTTGATCGCGTTCGCAATGATATTGAGCTAAGAAATAATACATTGATTTTTGTGTGCTCGGATAACGGACCGGAAGATGGCGCGGGCTCCGCAGGTGCCTTTCGCGGCTTGAAGGGAATGCTGTACGAAGGGGGGATTCGTTCGCCGCTCATCGTTTGGGGGCCAGGGTACATAGCTAAGGAGAAAGCTGGGACGCTCAATTCGACGTCGATTCTAGCAGCCATTGACTTCGCTCCTTCAGTTTTAAAAATTGCTGGCTTTTCAACATTGGAAGGCATTGAATTCGACGGAGAGGACGTGGCGGATACCTTGCTCGGTCGTTCGGATAGCTCACGCTCCAAGCCGATTTTTTTCCGGCGGCCGCCCGATCGCCCTCGTCATAATGGTGAAGGTAGTCTGCCTGACCTTGCTGTGCGCGACGGCAAATGGAAACTGCTATGCGAATATAATGGTGCTGAGCCTGAGCTCTACAATCTCGAAACGGATACCAGCGAGTCTACCAACGTTGCCGATGCGAATCCCGATGTCGTCGCGCGGCTCACTGCCGCGGTTCTCCAGTGGAACAATGCCTTGCCGGCCGATAAGGGAGCTACCTATACAGCCCTGGGGAAGGTTCGTGGAAAGAGCCGCGTTGTGAATCGCCAACGCAACTAAAGCACATGGTGCATTTTTGCTGCTCTCCTGGGGTTAGCCGCCGAATTCGCCCCATACTGGTGGAGCCTTGTAATCCGTGGGCTGCGGGATGGCCTTCGGCGGCACTGCTTGTTTGGCGAAATCGGCCAGTGCCTTTTGTAATTGCGCGACCTTTTCGGGATGGTCGTCGGCGACGTTGGTTTTCTCGTACGGATCACTGGCAAGGTTAAATAGTTCCACGTCGCCCTGGCCGCGGCGTTTGGCTTTTGCTTTCTGGCCACGTGGCTCGCTTTGACGAGCGATTAGCTTCCAGTCACCGCTGCGAACGGCACCGGCTTGGGGCGCGGTGTTGAGCAAAATCACCTCGTGGGGCAACTTGGCACCTTTGGTCAGCGTGGGCCAGATATCGACTCCATCCATCGGCAAATCGCCCACGGAATGAGCACCGCAAAGCTTTTGCAAAGTGGGGCGCCAATCGACGACGTGCATCGGCTCCTTGACCGTAGTTCCAGCCGGTATATGTCCGTCCCACGTAGCGGCCGCCGCGACACGAACGCCCCCCTCGTACAGGCCACCCTTGCCGCCGCGAAACTTTCCATTATCCGTTACCTTTCCTGGCTCGGGACCGCCGTTATCGCTCGAGAAGATGAAAAGCGTGTCTTTACGCACACCCGCCTTTTCAGCGGCAGCGACGACTTGGCCTACGGCATCGTCGACGGCGGTAAGCATCGCCGCGTATTTCTGACGTGCCCCCTTTAGATTTGGATATGCGTCGACGCCGTGCTTCGGCGGCTGGTGAGGAGTATGAACGCCGTTGAATGGAACGTACAGGAAAAAGGGCTCTTTGCCGGCGTAATCGGCCACGAATTGCGACGCATTTTCTCCCACTAGTTCCGTGCTATATCCTTCGTCGCGGCAGATATTGTCGTCTTTATGCCAATCGAAACCGCCATCGCGCTCGTGTGTGAAGTAGTCCAATGCGCCGTTGTAGTGGCCGTATTGATGGAGGAACCCACGTTGCGTCGGCAAATATTGTGGAGCGAAATGCCCGAGGTGCCATTTGCCGAAGATGCCGGTTACGTACCCGGCCGCTCGCAGATCGTCGGCAATGGTTCGTTCGTCAAGCGGCAGACCGAACTTTGCCCAAGGCTTCACGACTCCGACTTGTAAGCCATGCCGCATTGGGTAGCGTCCGGTCATGAGAGCGGCTCGCGTTGGGCTGCAAAGGGGCTGTGCGTAGAAATCATCGAGCCGGCTGCCAGCCGCCGCCAGCTTGTCGATATTCGGCGTCCGAATCTCCTTGCCGCCCATGAAGCCGCAATCTTCCCGGCCTAAATCATCGACAAGGAAGTACACGACATTCGGTCGAGTGGGCTCGGCAATTGCGAATGGCGCTATTACGCAGAGCCATACAAAAACAGCGAATAGTGGATTTCGATTCAACGGATGTTCTCCTTAAGTCGTAGGTAAAACCGGCGGTTGAATGGCTGTCAGCGGATGATCTTTATGGTCGGTTATTGGCGCATTTATTGGTAAGCGAGCTAAACCGCAAGCGATTGGACTGCGGGTGTTAAGGTGTTTGTCTGGCTAGTGAGAGGATGCGATGTTCTGGACAAAGCCTAGCAAATAGTGGACATATATTCAAGCACTGAGTTTTGGCCACCTCACGGTTTTTGTGATCAATCGATTAACGGGAATCGCGCTTCGCCTGATTTCGTTTATTCCGGGCGGAGGCGTGCTTTTGAATTCGCTTGATGCCGGCCGCTTGAAGGCGATTCTGTTTGGCGTGGGTAGTGGCTTGGCGTTGCTTGCCGACTGGAACGATTGCCTGGGACTCGCGTGTAGTAGTTGCGGGAGTTTTTGCCGAAGCGGCCGGCGTGCGCGACGCACGGGAGCGTTTCGTCAAAGGCTTTGCCGGGGCGGTCGCTCCCGCTTCCTTCGCCACGCTCGCATTGGCTGCCGACACGGCCTTGGCAGGCTTGCGGCGATTCGTTTTCTTCTTGGCAGAGAGTTCGAGGCGGGATTGTGCCAAATCACCACGGACAGAAGCTCGCGTAGCGCGGTGCTGTCTATTTCGCACCTTTCGCGGCGACTCCTTGCGTGCAACAGAGACAGTCGTCGACTGATCCTCGGTTTTGGCTAGCTGAGTCTCGAAGCGTTTTAGCACTTCGGCGAAAAGCTGGGCCTTTTCGGCGGAGCGGCCAGCTGGCAGAGTTGAGCGGCTAACGGGTTTTGATTTTGCGATGCGCCGTTGGCTTTCCGTTTGACCACGCCATTTATCGACCAATTTACGCGCCCGGCTCACCTTCTGGCGAAGCTGGGCACTCGAAAGCTGACCAATGCTTTTGGGACTACTGGCGTCGACCAGGGCCAATTCGGTAATAGTGCAGAGTGACTTTGCTTTACTTCGCGCGATTGCCATCCTACTGATCTCCGGTTGAATGCTTAGCTTCGATGCCTTTCATTATTGAAACTGTCGCAGGCGATTATAACAGGAAAGCTGGGCGATAGCCGATGGTTTATCCGAGAAAAACCGGGAGCTAGCTCCGCGGCTAATTTGTCTCGAATCTTTTATTGCGGCAGAGCGCTGGACGCGGAAACAAATTATTGGAGAGGGGTGAGGAGAAGCCATAGAAGTTTTTGTCAATTATTGTATCTGTCATCCGTTAATTAATAAGGAGCGGTTGGGCGGGGGCGTGGACGCTCCGGCTCGCGGACAGTTATTGCAGAACATTCTTGACCATCTAGAGGACATGAGCATACTTAGGCAAATCCGAGACTCTATCAGACTTTGCTTTAGGGATTGTGTTTTATGGCCCAGTTGAAACACCGTATTGCCATGGGGCAGATGCTTGTGGAGGGAGGGAAGCCGGAAGCAAATCTTGCTCGTGCGGAGCGATTCATTAAGGAAGCGGCTGAAAAAAGGTGCCGCCTGATCGTGCTGCCAGAGTGTCTGGACTTTGGCTGGACCGATCCAAGTGCTAGAGCGCACGCCCAACCCATTCCCGGAGCCCATTCAGATCGGCTGGCCCAAGCGGCGATCGAGAATCAAATATTTGTTGTCGCCGGTTTGGTAGAGCGGGACGGCGAACGGCTATATAACGCGGCTATCTTGATCGATCCATGCGGCCAGGTTTTGCTGGTGCATCGCAAGATCAATGAACTGACGGTCGCGCATGACCTGTACTCAATCGGTGATCGACTGGCGGTTGCCGAGACGGAGCTTGGTACACTGGCGCTTAGTATTTGTGCCGATAATAAAATGGATTCGCTGGTGATCGGCCATGCATTGGCACGGATGGGTGCGCAGCTACTTCTTGCGCCGTCTGCCTGGGCACTTGACGCTTCTCATGACCTGGTTGCCCAACCCTATGGAGAAAAGTGGCGGCGGTCGTATGGGGAATTGGGACGGCTGTACGATCTGCCCGTGGTGGGAGTTAGTAACGTCGGCTGGGTGACGGATGGGCCATGGAAAGGCCGCAAGGTGGTCGGCTGCTCTTTGGCCACAAACAATCGAGGCGAGCCGATCGCACAGGCGCCGGCTGGTGAATCGGCCGAGGCTCTCGTCATCGCTGAGATCGAGTTGCGACAGCCGCGCGTTCGCGGTACACAGATCCCTGAAGACCTGGTGAGTCGCGGGTACACAGGGCCGTGACTTACGGAAGCATTTCACACAATGATTTGGATCGAGCGATGAGTAGCATTTCTCGCAGAACCTTCCTAACCCAGACAGCTTTTAGTGCGGCATCGCTGGGCAGCATGACGACGAGTCCGCTCGTGTTCGGACAAGACGGGGCCGTGACGACAGCAGCGAAAAAAGGCGTTCCGGTTACAGCGCGAGACTATCTCAAGCGCATTCTTTATACAAAAAAAGAAGTAAAGCGGTGGCTTGCCGAGAAGTCATTTCCTTTTGCAAAATACAGCAGCGAATTTGGATGGCTGCTGCGCAACGCGACGTTCCAAGATGGTGTGAACGGCTCCAGGAGTGTTTATACATATGGGCCGCTGGATGAGCGCGTCACGATTCATTACAAGGATCAGCCTTGCCGCATCAACACTTACGGCAACAGTTACACGCAATGCCATCAGGTGAGCGATGGAGAGACATGGCAGGAAGTGCTCGCGGCTCACTTACAGGAACCGATCCGCAATTTTGGTGTTGGCGGGTGGTCGGTCTATCAGGCGTACTTGCGAATGCTCAAGGAAGAAAAGCAGGCTCCGGCAGAATACATCATCTTCAACATTTACGATGACGATCACTTCCGCAATCTCGATTCCTGGCGTAACATTCGCGTTTCGAAACACGCACAGTTCATCGAGCCGACACTGCCCTATGTGGCCGTCAATTTGAAGGAAGGGCGGTTCGATGAACGGCCCAACGTTTGCCCGACACCGGAGAGCGTTTACAACCTGTGCGATCTGGATTGGGTGGCCGAGAAATTCAAGGACGACTTCGCACTGAAGATCATGCTCGCGCATTTAAACGCAAAAGCCAAGAATCCGGAACTTGACTACACAAATATCTTGGAGCTGGCGACAACGCATGGCATCGTCACGCGCATTGACACGGCGAAAGGACTTTCTCAAATGGCAGATGCGCTACACCACCAGTCGGCTTACTTCGCGTCGCAGCGGATCGTGGAAAAGATCGAGGCGTTTGCCAAGGCGCAGAATAAGAAAGTCCTCATTGTCCTGTCCTACCCAGCACAATCCGTCTTGCGATATCTGAAGGAGGGGGTGCGAGTCGATCAACCATTTGTGGACTTCCTCAAGCAACGTAGCTTAGCGGTGGTTGATTTGCTGAAAGCTCACCAGGACGACTTCGCGTTATTCAAGGGCAGCACTCGGGAGTACCTCGCGAAGTATTGGATCGGTCACTATACACCGCTGGGAAATTATTTCTGCGCAAACGCGATTCTGCCGCAACTCGTTAAGTTGCTCGAACCGAAACCGCTTGCTTATAGAAAGTAAAAGACTGCAATAAACCTGCGAACGGCGGGACCTATCTCTGCCGGGACAAGCCCGGCGGCTTGCTGGTTTCTGGTGATATCACATCTATGTTGACGCCAGTACAGACCGTTGGCCGATGCTGGTTAGCAGCGACCTGCTTTTCAGCTTTTTATTGAGACTTTCATTGATTATGAACACGATTGGGCGGGGGCGGGACGTCCCGGCTCGCGGGTAGTTGTTCACTGTCAACGCGAGTGCTCCATGCGAACGGCGGCGCATTGCGAATGCAAAGCAAGCGGAGAGAACAAGTGCGGCCATTGACGGCTCGGGGACTTGCGCGCCGGCACCAAGTCCGTCAGCATCGGAGCCGCTTCCCGGAGGGGTACCGTAGCGGGCTCGCCAGTAGTCATAGTCGGCGGACGTAATATTGCCGTCACCGTCGCCGTCGCCCATGGAAGCCGTGGCGAGACCGCTATTATTGGGGAAGTTCTTTCGCCAGATCACGTAGTCGGCCGCATCGACTTTTGAGTCGCCGTTGTAGTCGCCCTCAACAAGTGTCGGCACAGCGGTGAGTTCCGCCGGAGTATAGACACCGTTGAAGACCTTGACCTCATCGATCCAAGTGCCGCTTCGTATCGTACCACCAAAATTGTTGACAGTATTGCCGGTGTTGCCGAAACCGCGGATGCCGATATCCATTTCGCGATTCTGTCGACCTGTCATGCCACCCGACGAGCTTACCGTGTCGGCATTCGGAAGCTCCCAGTTGAAACCTAGCGGAAGGTTGAAATCGATATCCTCAAAAATCGGCGTGTCGTTGCTGTATTGATCCCCGTTCAAGTCGTCCAGCCAAACCTTGAACGCGCCATTGCCGATACTGACAGTCAAATGGTACGACGTGTTGTCATTAAACGCTATTTCGACACCGGGCGCATACTCCTGACTGCCCGGATTGGCTGCGCTGCCATCGAATGAGTACTTGTATTGTGTGGAAGAGCTATTTGAAAAAGCGATTCGTAACTTGCCACCGCGAAGCGAAGTGAAGAAGTACTGGTCCCCCGTACTGACGGCTCGCTTCACTATGGCCCAGAGGCCCTCGTTGACGTTTGAAGGAGTGCTGGTTATTGCGCTACCTCCGAAATAATGGTCGACGG
>CAZGMU010000043.1:15560-18492 GCA_964526975.1 uncultured Planctomycetaceae bacterium | reverse complement strand
TCCACGCCCAAATACTAGATGTTGCGGTAGGTGGAGTCAACTAGATAACCACATCGCACGAACATATACGATTAGGTGGCCAATTGCAAGAAGTTTTTTTGGTTTTGGATAAGGCATTTACCACGGAGGCACAGAGGGCACGGAGAAGAAGAAGGAGCTGATGGACGGGATAACAGGATTTTTCGGGATCGACAGGATAAACAGGTGATTGGCTGCCGTCGTGCGACTTCACAATCGATTCCCGTCCCATTTCCTTTCCTCATCACTAATCTTTTCGTGCATTAGTGCGGATCAATGGGCCGTCGCTTCACGGTTCGCGCGGGGCGTTTTTGAAAAGACTCGCGCAGAGGCGCGGAGATCGTCGAGTGTCGGGCAGCGGGTTTGCGGGCGGGCGATGACGGCTGTATCGGTGGTCTACAACGGTTTTTGTTTCGGCGGCTGCCGGTCTGGGACTGTGACCAAGATGACGCCGATCACGACGAACAGCGAGATAATGAAGCCGCCTCGAACGGTGAGCAGGATGTCTGGCTTGTGGTAGCCGCGATCGATGTCCCGCGCTGCATAGCAGAACGCCCACAGTACTAAGAGCCAGGTGCATAAGCTTTTAAGCATGTGATCGGGCCATGTTTGGCCAAGACGCGGGACATGTTTGAGTGTTGTTCTCTTATTGGCTCTTTGTACCGCGCGTGAAACAGGCGATCAGGAAGAGACGCTACGGCAGTTGGAAAAGTGCCGGACGTTCTACAGCAGGGCGTTGAGCGAATCCTACTTGAGGCGTGAAGTTGTAATGAAGAAGATTAGCTGAGGGAGTCGTCGACTTCGGAGTCGATTTGCGCGACGGCGTCGGATTCGCCCTCGTCATCGTTCAGGTCGAATCCAGGCAGGGTGAAACGGCGTTCTTCGCCGAGAGACTTGCGCCACTCCGGCGGGACGTCGAGTGCGCCGGCTTCTCGGAGTTCATCGACGGAGATCAAGTGTGGGTCCATCACAAATCGCCTTCAAGAGTTTTGCTTGGGCGGGTTCCAATTCGACCAGGAGCGTTAACACATTCAAGACGTTGAGCAACTCGGTCGTATACTCGGCCAGCCAATGATCAGGCTGAATTTCGCCGAGCTTCGAAGGAGGTCGGCGGTCACCGATGATTGGTCGCTCTCTGTTTTTCTTACGATAGCTGAACCATTGCGTCAACACCCGCTTGCCGGAGACTTCGTAGTTCCAAACTTCGGGCAATACATTGTCGATAAAGCCTTTGCCTACTAGTAACCGGTGCTTCGATTGGTCGTAGTCCATTTCATCGGGCATGTTGTCGGCGTCATCTGGAATTGCCCCATCTTTGGGAATACGCGGCGCACGTTCTTTCGGTACACGTGGCGGACCTGATGGCCGACTGTCTTTCGCATCGGAATAGCGCTCGCCGAATGTGTGAAGCCAGATTACGCAGCGACCCAACTCAGCAGCCTCATTAAACAACTTCGGTTTCGAGGTGATCGGAATGCGCAAGCCGGGTTGCGAGAGGTCGGTTTTGAAACGAACTGGGTAAGCAGGGTTAGCCGCCACTGCAGCAATATAGGCAACAAAATCTTCCGCCATCACGGCGAATTTGTATTTCTTTGACAGAAACTCAAGGAGCTTTGGCGGCAGATTGGGCTGTGTTGCGGCCGCATCGCGCCAAAGGGGAAAGACTCGGCCCGCGAACGACCCTTTGTAGTGGTCTTGATCTGGAATTAGCCCGGTAACGGTCAGCGCTGGGCCAGATGTTGGGGAGTGGCGGACTAGCGTAGTTAGATAGACCTGCTGATCTGAGAATGAACGCCAAAGATCTGCATTCGGTTGAGTTATGACGCGAGGATCAGGAATAAGCCACTGACGATTGAACGACCGGAATGCGTACCGCATGGGAGTTGGACAGGGCCCCTTTTCGTCGACCAAAGTGCGCGCTGGCAACTCATATCCAGGCAATGGAATCCGAATGTTCGAGTGAATATCTCGATCGGCGGGCTGTCCCTTACGAAGCGTCGGATGAAACAGTTGGTCTTTCTTGTCGACCGGTGCTTGAACGAGTTTCTTCCAGCGCTGCGTTAGCGACTGGGCGTCAGGAGCAATGACCCACACTCGTTTCGGTTGCACTCCTGAACCGTTGTACGCAAACAATTCATCAAGTGCTGGATAGCTGGCCCAATCTCCAGTGGCAGCAGGTAAAAAAGGCGCACGCCAATCGTTTGGGCATTCCTGCCAATTCTTTGACGCGAGCTTGAGTTTTGCTAAAGCCTCGAACTTCACTTCGCGCTTGCCAACCGGCAGTGCAGCGTATTTGACGTCGGCTGGTTTCTCACCTTTGTTTTCTTTCGATCGAGCAACGAGGACGATACACACTGGTTGCTGGACGCCTTGGAAGATGCGCGTCGGCACATCGGGCTGATGGCCTTCGGGCGAGCAGTCAATCACCCAGATGCGATCAGCCGTGCGCCTGAGGTAATCGCGCATTCGCTGGAAGCCCGGTCCGTTCAGAAAGCCGGCGACGGTAATAAAGCAGACGACGCCGGTATCGTGTTTGGGATCGTGGTCGAAGACTTTCCAGGTGGCCCAGCGCCAAAAATAAACGTAAAGGTTGCGCAAGTGCTTGGCGTGGGCGCTCACACCCCAGTCAGCAGGAGGAATCCAAGCTTCGAGCAAGGCTACCTTAGCGACTTCGTCCGTTCCTTCCTCGATCCAGCTGCCGCGTCCTTTAGCTTTTTCTTTGTAAGGCGGATTGCCGATCACCACCGTGATCGGTTTGGTGCGTTTGATCTCGTTGGCGGCGAGACGCGACTCGGAAATCGTCCGGTACATCGAGCCAAGTTCTTCCACCTGTGCATAAGGATTGCCCAGCGTGTTGGTGACAAACATCTGCGGGGTTGTGCGTGGAGCTTTGCCTATCAACTGAATTAGTTCG
>CAZGMU010000043.1:15097-15550 GCA_964526975.1 uncultured Planctomycetaceae bacterium | reverse complement strand
CCCGAAGCTGAGCCACCGCGAAGGGTCCAAGTTGCAGCTCAAAGGCGAACACGCGGTCTATCGCGGCCTCGACTGCTTGCGGCACGGCGCCTTCACCCTGATCTGCCTCGACAGCGGTAGCGATGCGGCGAAGGACGCCGAGAATGAATGTGCCCGTACCAACAGCGGGATCGGCTAGTGTGACATCGGTTGAAGCTAAGCCCGCGGTACGACCGAACCGGTCAGCTTACGAAGCTTATTGTCGTAGACTTCCAAAAAGTCTTCGTAAAAGTAGAGCCAGGCATCTGGCTTTCCTTTGCTGATCGACTGCCAATTTACAACGTCCAGTACGCGGACGAGCGTGGCGAGGGAGGTCGTCAGCGTGGATTCGCTGCCGGTGTCGTCTGTGAGTAGCCGGAGGGCCGCACCGATGAGTGAGTTCGTCTTGCCAAGTTGCTTCGCTACCTTGTCGAG
>CAZGMU010000043.1:14835-15087 GCA_964526975.1 uncultured Planctomycetaceae bacterium | reverse complement strand
CGTCGGCGAGGCGGATGTTGTTCGACCGATCCATGAGGAGGCCGAATGTGACGGCCTGCGCGTAGCCATCGGCGAATTGTGCATCGTTTGCTTCGGGGAAGAGGAGCTTACGCCAGTCGGCGGCGAGTGCGGTCAGCGCTGGGCTTTTCTCGGTTAGTTGTTCTGTAACTTCGTCGCGGAGCAAGCGGCAGAGCCGTGCGGAGACCTTGGCCAACTCCGCGGCAGATTTCGGTTGAATCGGGTCCCAGCGCA
>CAZGMU010000043.1:13524-14810 GCA_964526975.1 uncultured Planctomycetaceae bacterium | reverse complement strand
GAATCGTGCAACAAGCTCCTGAGGAGCGGCAAGCTTTGCACCCGAAGATTCGATGTCGCCTTCCAGTGTGACTATCGAACCAACGAGTTCGCCATCTTGCCAGAGGCTGAAGGAGTTGCCGTCTGTATACAACAAGTTGGGTAATGACTGAAGCTTCTCCCACTGTGCCTTGTCGTGTCCCTTGTAACGACGGGGGTCGGCTCCTTTGCCGGGTGCTTTGACTTCGACGAAACCGACCAGGGCTTTGCGGAGCGTAATCGCATAGTCGGGGCGAGTATGAAGCGCGGAGAGCGAGGATTCACCCACCGCGGCAACCCACTCGGGTTTGAAACCGCAAAGCTCTGCGAGATCGGCGAAGAGTGTTTCGAGTGGCGCGCGAAGCTGATCCTCGGGCTCGCCAGTAGCGCTGGGATTCGAGAGCTTGGCTTTTGCTGCGGTGCCGAATCGAGCAATAGCCGTTTTTAGGTCAAGCATTCCGTTGCCCCCCCAATACTTGGCGTGTTGCAATTGGAACAATAGTTTTGTGAGCTTGTTATAAAACTTCAGCAATGTTTACACAACGCGGACAAGAAACGAAGGAATGAGCTGAAACAACGCGGGAATAAGTGGCAAAAGCGGGAAATAATATTAAGTACGGTCGCCTCGCCGTTAACACTGGCTTCGCCAGTACAATTTGGCTTCAACTTCGATCGAGTATGTCTATCGGCAGACGCGGCCCGCTATTGCGTAGTGGTGTCGCCCCGTTGGGGCTTTTGTGGGTGTAGGGCGATCGTTTCCGGGGGCTTGCGCCGCCCGGCTACATTCTGTCGCCGCTTCGCGGCTAAGTAGCTGTATGTAGGGGATCGGGATGGTCGGGAGCTGAGGGTCGGGCCGGGAGGTCTAGAGCTGAGGGTCAAGAGTCGAGAGCCAGAGGGGAGACTGGATTCCCGCCTACGCGGGAATGACGGAAAGAGAGCTACCACCTTGCGACCGACACAGTCGCTTCGGTGCCCGGCAACGCTCGGTTGACCGTGCTCAGTTGCTCCCGCCTCCTAGTCTCTCCCTAGAAGTGAGAGGGACCAGGAGAACTGCAACGTCGTGCGTTCCGCGAGCCGAGCGGAACGTGAAGCGCCCAATCGCTCGGCAGTTCCTGGTGCCGTTCGGCTCGCGGCATCTACTGTGGCATGGAGCTGCGTTGCAACGCGACGGGCTTCGTCGAAAACTGCTGGGCGGTTAAAGCCATATCAGCCCAACAATTCCTCCGATTACTAGGCCAATGGCGGCCCCAAGGGGCATCGTGAATATTG
>CAZGMU010000043.1:0-13514 GCA_964526975.1 uncultured Planctomycetaceae bacterium | reverse complement strand
CCAGCGCTTGCATCATCTGGATTTTGCCACTGCTCATAGAAGGCGATCGCGAGTGCAAAGCCCAGGCCCAATGCAGCGCCCAGTAACACACCAGCAACAACCGCTAGGATTGCTTTCAAGAAGTTCATGTCGCCCACTTTTATTTACTTGGCCAAATCGACGCAAATGATTTCCTTGTCGTTCCGCACATACATCCGCTTGTTGGCGAACGCCGGCATGCACCATACCACATCGCGACCGAACGCGGTGTTCGTCGGTTCGATCAAGTGAGCGCGATCGATCTCTTCATAACCCCTCGGTGTAAGGCTCGCGATGATCAGGTCGCCGCTGTCGTTGAATAGCCAGAAGCGGTCGCCGCTGTCGCCTTGGCGGACGATGAAGGCGGTTGCGTTGACGGCGGGGCGTTGCGAAACCGGTTTGGTGGTGTCCCACAAGCGCTTACCGCTCGGCAGCTCGACGGCGTAGAGTCGGCCATTTTGATCGAAGCCGTACATCACGCTCTCGTTAACGAACGGCTGCACGTTCACCGGCGATATACCATGTTGCGGCTTGTCGCGCCAAACTTCCTTCGCCTGTCGGCCCGATTCATCTAACTCGACAAGCAGCGACTTGTTCGCGTAGCCACCCAAGTAAACATAACGGGCCAGATGGATCGGCGACATGATTAGCGAGCCGCTCGTCGCCTCGTACGGCACAGACCAGATCTCCTTGCCCGTCTCCGGCTCGACGGCCGCGAGTGCGTTCGGCCGCGCTAGCAGTAATTGCCGCTTACCGCTGGCTTCGATGATCGTCGGCGGCGAGTAGCCTTGCTCCGGCGAGCTGGATGAATGCCAGATTTCCTTGCCGGTATTCTTGTCGAGGGCAATCGCATGCGTCCCATCGCCACCAGCCAGGCAGATAAGTTTGTCGCCGTCGATGAGTGGATGCGCCGCGTAGCCCCACAGCGCCGTCTTCGTTTTGTACTCCTTCGGCAAGTCCTTCTGCCAAACGATCTTGCCCGAGTCGGCCTGGAAGCAAATGAGGTTACCTTCGGCGCCAAGCGTGTAGACCTTGTCGCCGTCGACAATCGGTGTGCAGCGCGGGCCGGCCGGGTAGGAGATCGTGTACTTGACCGGATACTCGTGATGCCAGATCTCCTTGCCGGTCGTCGCGTTGAGGCAAAGCACCCGCTCGGTACCGGTGAATTCCTTGCGGTCGAAGTTATCGACTTTCACATCGGCATCGGAACGGTAATCGGTGACAAACACCTTGTCGCCAACCACCGCGGGCCCTGCGTAACCGCCGGCAATCGGCGTCCGCCAAACGACCTTTGGCCCACCGGTGGGGAACTTTTCAACGAGCCCTTCCTCGCGCCAGACGTTATCCCGCCGCGGCCCCATCCACTGCGGCCAGTTGTCGGCCAATACGGGCGCGACAATCCCAATAATCAAGATCAACAATGAGAGCAAAAATGATCGCATACTTTTGTCCTTCCAAACGCGTCGCATTCAACAAACCCGACCGCAAGATTTTATTGCGTGCTCGCCATTCTGGCCAATACAGTTAACCACTGAGGCACGGAGGGCACAGAGAAACCATTCGAGTTTAGACAGGATTTACAGGATCAACAGGATTGAAGAAATCAAATAGGAATCTCATCCTGTTGATCCTGTAAATCCTGTCAAAAAAATTCTCTGTGCCCTCCGTGTCTCCGTGGTAAATCTTCTTCTTAATCAGCGTAAAGCAAACACTTTCAGATTGC
Source organism: uncultured Planctomycetaceae bacterium (assembly GCA_964526975.1). Classification (GTDB taxonomy): domain Bacteria; phylum Planctomycetota; class Planctomycetia; order Pirellulales; family Lacipirellulaceae; genus JABDGM01. Next base: position 11,773 of record CAZGMU010000043.1, on the reverse strand, counting down.
CTCGTCCAACAACTACGAAGTAGAATCCGCGGCTCATCCCTTGATACTCTCCGGAATCCCACTCGATGAATCCCGTTCTCACCACCATCCTGTTATTGATTGGCTCCAATGTCTTCATGACCTTCGCCTGGTACGGCCACCTGCGCAACCTGGGCGACAAACCACTGCTGGTCGCGGTGCTGGCGAGCTGGGGAATCGCGTTTTTCGAGTATCTGCTCCAGGTGCCCGCCAACCGCATCGGCTTCGGCAAGCTCACGCTGCCGCAACTCAAGATGATTCAAGAGGTGATCACGCTCAGTGTATTCGTGCCCTTCAGCGTATTTTATATGAAGCAGGCGATTCGGGTCGATTTTCTCTGGGCAGCGCTCTGCATGTGCGGCGCGGTCTACTTCATGTTCCGCGGAGCGAACTTCGCAGGATAGCCGCTTCGAAAATCGAGGATCCTACCAAGAGCAGCTAGCAGAATGAATGAAACCGCCAAGAACAAGAAGGACGCCAAGCAATTCATTGGCGAATTTTGCCTTCCTTGGCGTACTTGGTGACTTGGCGGTTCAATTTATTAGCAGCCTTAAGGCAGCTCGGCAACCGTGCGTTCCCAAACCGCCTTTTCCGCAAGAACCATGTCAACAACTTCATCCCAAGTGCTGGCTCGCGGAGCCGTCAAATGCTCGTTCGTCGAATTCGTAAAGACGATCGTGTTGGCCCCCTCGGCCCGCAGGCGCTCCACGTTCGACGGCGAATCCTCCACATACAAATCAGCGCCAACTGCGTTTTTTTCCTGCATGAAACACAAATCCCAATAAGGAATATCGTGCTTGTCGAGCCACTGGATGGTCTGGCTCACGGCGATCTGGTGGAAGTATTTGATGAACAGCCGATGCGTGATCACACGAATTCGCACACCCGCCTTCGATAATCGCCGGAGCGATTGCGGCGCTCGCGCCATCGGCGGCAGCTTGAGAAACAATTCCCGTTGCATGACCGCGAACTTGTGGAGCGCATCGTATCCACCCGGCGCTTGGGCAACTCCCCACTCACCCAGTCCCCAGGAAACCCGCTCGGGAAGCGAATCGAGCGCCACGCCAAGCCACTCGGCCGCTATTGGCCGCAGGCCACCGTAAAAATCAGCGACGCAACCATCGAGATCGACGCCAAAGACAAACGATCGTTCAGTCATATCAGAAGGATACAGGATGGAGGGTGCAGGGGGCAGGGATCGGATCCGAATACCTTGTCCCTGTCCCCTTCATCCTGCACCCTCAATCCTCGCTCACGATTCGCCAAGGAATTTTTGTAGTACATCATCCGGCGCCGCCGCATAGGTGCTCGGCTCCATCGAGCAACTCGCCCGGCCTTGGCTGAGGCTACGCATAGCACTGGAATAACCGAATAGGTTGGCCAGCGGCGCTTCGGCGTGAAGCACGGTCGCGGTGCCGCGCGACTCGGTGCTTTGAATAATTGCGCGGCGTTGTTGCAAATCACTTACAAGGTCGCCCACATGTTCATCTGGTGTGCTGATTTCGAGTTTCATGATCGGCTCGAGGAGCACCGGCCCGGCTGCGCGGAGCGCCTGGTCAAACGCATGATTGGCGGCCGTACGGAACGCGATTTCCGAGATGCCCGTTTCTCCGACTTCGCCGCCGAGAACCGTCGCTTTGAGCCGCATCAACGGAAAGCCCAACAGGCCGCCCCCCTGCCCTGCACTTTCGAGCTCTTCCAACACCACGGCCAACATGTCGCTGGGGAGCCCATGATCGAGCGCGTTGGTCACCGTCAGCGGACCGATGCCTTTCTCGAACGGCTCCAAACGAATCCGAACTTTGGCCGCGTGCATTGTGCCTTGGATCATGCGGCTGCATTCGCCCGTCGCTTCGGCTGCCTTCGCTACTGTCTCGCGGTAACTGACGCGCGGCTTGTGAACTTTCACATTGAGCCGATAATCGCGCAGCAACTTGTGCTGCACGACTTCGAGATGCAACTCGCCCATGCCGCTGATCAGCGTTTGGCCGGTCTCGGCATTCTCCTCGGCACGAAACGTCGGGTCTTGCTTGCGGAGCATCGTAAGCGTTTCGGCCAGCTTCTTGCGATCCTCGGTGCTTTCAGGCTCGATCGACATCGAGATGACCGTCTCTGGGAATTCGATCGAAGCCAACAAAATCGGTTCGCGAGTGTCGCATACTGTGTCGCCGGTGATCGAATCACGCAGGCCGATCACGCCGACGATATCGCCGGCTCGGGCCAATTGAAGCTGCTCGTCCTTCTTCGACGCGTGGATGCGCCACAGTTGGGCAACGTTTTCTTTCTTGCCACGCGTCGAATTGAGCACGCGCGAGTTAGGCTCCAGCGTGCCGGAGTAGATTCGCACCCAGGCAAGGTCGCCCGTTTTGTAGGGTTGGATTTTGAAGACGAGGCCGCAGAAAGGCTCCGACGGGTCGGGCTTACGGAAGATAATCGCACGAGGGGGAGAGGGGGAAAGGGGGAGGTCGGAAGACACCGTTTCTCTCCCACTCTCCCACTCTCCCACTCTCCCCTTCTTTGCTTTGCCCTTCGCTGTTGGGTCAATGCCTTCGACCGGCGGCATATCGGTCGGATTTGGCAAATAAGCGGCGACCGCATCGAGAATCGGCTCGACACCCGCGCCATGCAGGGCAGAACCGCAAAACACGGGCTGAATCTGCAAATGAAGCGTGGCATCGCGAACGACCTTGTGAATCAACGATTCAGGAATCGGCTCCTCGGCCAGCGCCAGTTCCATCAGCTCGTTGCTGAAGTTGTACAGCGACTCCAGCATTCGCTCGCGCCACAGCTGCGCCTCGCCCAGCAAGTCTTCATCGGTGATTTCCGTGGCGACGACTTTCGTGCCTTCCTTCCCTTCCGGGAACGTCAGCAACTTCATCTTCACCAGATCGATGATTCCGCGAAATGGATTCGCCGTATGAGCCGGCCCCTGGCCAACAGGGATTTGGATCGCGACCGTGCGGGCCCCCAAGCGGCTGCCGATCTCTTCGTAGACCGCCTCGAAGTCGGCTCCCTCGCGATCCATCTTGTTGATGAACGCCAGCCGGGGCACTTTGTATTTATCGGCCTGCCGCCAGACAGTTTCACTCTGCGCTTCGACACCTTCGCGAGCACTAAACACCACGACACCGCCATCGAGCACGCGCAGGCTGCGTTCGACCTCGGCTGTGAAATCGACGTGCCCCGGGGTATCGATCAGGTTGATGACGATATCCTTCCAGGGGAACTGCACGCACGCGGAATAAATCGTGATGCCGCGCTCGGCTTCTTCGGGATCGTCGTCGGTCGTCGTTGTGCCAGAGTCGACCGCCCCGGCGCGGTGCTTCGCGCCGCTGGTGAACAGCATCCGCTCGGTCACCGTCGTCTTGCCGGCATCGATATGGGCAATGATGCCGATGTTCCGAATTTTTTCGAGGGATGTAGCCATACTTCTTAAAATACGCTCATGCAGAGGATCTCACGCAAAGGCGCGAAGACGCAAAGAAGAAAGAGACAACCACGAAGAGACAACCACGAAGGGCACAAAGAACACAAAGAAAGACTTCCATTTTTTCAAAGTCCACGATCATCGAGCCTTGGTGTTCTTTGTGACCTTCGTGGTTCAATCAAATCTTTGCATTTACAAGTAAAATCCTCTGCGCATGAAAAACGCCGCGGCTTTTGCGGGCCGCGGCGTGCTGATTGTTTTGTTTACCACGCGAAGTGAGCGAAGGCCTTATTGGCATCGGCCATGCGGTGGACGTTTTCGCGCTTGCTTACTGCAGCGCCTTCGCGGTTGAACGCGGCGACGAATTCGTCGGCCAGCTTTTGAGCCGTCGGACGGCCCTTCTTTTCGCGAATGGCTGCCAGCACCCAGCGAATCGCCAGCGACTGCTGCCGCGTGCGATTGACCTGCATCGGTACCTGGTAAGCGGCACCGCCGACGCGCTTGCTGCGGACCTCGATCGATGGCTTCACGTGCTCGAGCGCTTGCGTGAAAACTTCGATCGGCTCTTTATCGGGAACCCGCTTCTTGACGATTTCAAGCGCATCGTAGAACACGTTCTGCGCGACACTCTTCTTGCCGTCGTACATCAGCGTGTTGATGAACTTAGCGGCGAGGAGCGACCCGTACATCGGATCGGGCTTCAGTTGCTTGCGACTTGCGGTAATGCGACCCATGAGAGGCTTTCGGCTATTGGCTGTCGGCTTTCGGCCAGACAAATCGTTGAACTACTACTAATGTATGACTGCGAGCGTTTGGCCGACAGCCGATAGCTGACAGCCGACAGCTCGCTTACCCTTTCTTCGCGCCGTAACGGCTGCGGGATTGCTTACGTCCCTGCACGCCCAGGGTATCGCGGGCACCGCGAACGACCTGATAGCGGACACCTGGCAGGTCGCGAATACGACCGCCGCGCACCAGCACGATACTATGCTCCTGCAGCGAATGGCCTTCGCCAGGGATGTAAACGGTGACTTCTTTGCCGTTGGAGAGCCGCACGCGGGTGATCTTCCGGAGAGCCGAGTTCGGCTTCTTCGGGGTCATGGTGCGCACCAAGAGGCACACACCGCGCTTTTGCGGGCACTTATCCAAAACGGGCGACTTGCTAAACTTCCGCTTCGGTCGTCGACGGCTGCGGACAAGCTGGTTTACTGTGGGCATCGGGCGCCTTCTATCAGGGCAATCTGGCGAAATCCGTAGAAACCAATAAGTTTACGCGTTTGGGCACCGGCGTCAAGGGCGGGAAATTCCCGGCGGTAATACCCTTTTGACCGTAGGACGGACAATCCTGTCCGTCTCTTGGAAAATCGACGGACAGGATTGTCCGTCCTACGGCAGCTCGGCTTGCGAAGCTTACAACGGTATCACTACCAAATCCCTGGCTTACCAGCGTTTTCCGTTCGCCCGCCCGCTACTCTTCAAAAACATCTGCAATGGGGAGGCAAAAGCCTGGGATCAAACCGGAAAGCGTCAAAGAATCGCTCTCATGGAAAATTGCCGGATCAGCCTGCGAAGTATGAACGGCAACCGTCCGCGCCGTCGGGTCGACAACCCACACGATCTCAACACCTGCCTTCAGGTAGTGTCGAACCTTGCGCTCCATGTACTTCGATGAGTCGTTCTTGCTGCGAATCTCGACGACCAGTTCGGGAATTGTCTCTAGGTAGCCTTCGCGCGACGTTTCGATCGGGAGCGACTTCTTCGCAACGAAAAGGACATCTGGCGTCACGACGCGATCGGGATTCCGCCATAACACGACGCCGACCTCAGTTCGAGCTTTCCCAAAACCTCTTTTTTCTCCCTGCACTTTTAGCTGCGTCACAATGTTCGACTGAGCAGCGCCGTGGATATTGCCGGGTGGAACCATAATAAAAACCAGCCTACCATCGTCCAATTCAAAATCAATTGGACCAGAGGGCAAATCGGTCGGAAGCTGTTCCAAATCCTCGACGGTGAATAACCGCGAGCAAGACTCGAAGGGGTGCAAGAGCGGTTCGTCTTCGACGGTGGCCATGGTAAAGTCCTCGGGCGGCGATTCCTAGCTACAATTATCCGCTACTTTTCAGATTTCTCAAGCGGAGCCGCCTCGGCACGGAGCGCTGTTTTGGTTTCTTGCCTGGCTTCTGGCGCAACGTCGACAAATACGTCGACCTGCTGCCCGACAAAGAGCTTGTTTTTGCTGTCGCCGTCGACGGCGTAAATCACTTGCAGCACGCGCGTGTCGACGCGCTCGGTGTTGTCGCCCGTCAGTGATTTCTTGGGAATGACATACGGCTCGATGCGAACGAAGCGCAGCGGAAAGAAGTTGGTGGATTGCCCTTTCAGTACGGCTCTCGCCGGCGCGTCGGGAACGAATCGTGGGATGTCGTACTCGTCGATGTCCACGCGCACGTGCAACTGCGTCGTATTGCCCAGCACGATCAGCGCCTGTCCCGGCGGCGCGCCGACAAATTCGCCGGGGCGCACGTTGACTTGTAGCACGGCGCCATCGACCAAGGCCCGGACTGTCAGCCGATCGATTTCGACTTGGGCCTGACTCACCTGGGCCCGTGCCTGGTCGACGGCGGCTTTGGCAACAACAATGTCGGGCCCCCAGGTGCCGGCTTTGAGCAGGTTCAAATCGGCCATCGCGCGGTTGTATCGTTCGCGAGCCTGCATGGCCGATTGCTTGCGCTCGAGAAACTCTTCGTCGGAGATCGCCCGATCTTTGACGAGCTTTTCGCCGCGCGACCACTGCTGTTCCCAATTCTCCCAATCGGCTCTCGCTTCGTTGACCTTGGCCTCGGCAGCCGGCAGTTCTTCTGGACGGGGCATCGACTCCAATCGCTTGAGCGCGGCCTGGGCATCGGCGAGCATCGCCTGGCGCACGCCCAACTCGGCGCGATGATCGCGATCATCGATGCGGAACAGCGGATCACCGGCTTTCACTTGCTGGCCCACCTTCACCATCACTTCCACGACGATCCCGGGGAGCGGCGTGCCGATGGAGATGTTCTCGGTTTCCGGCTCAACCATGCCGGCGCCGGCAACGGTGTTTGTGAATGGGTTAGCAGCCGGCTCGACCGGCGGCGGCACCTTGGGCATGCGCTCTTTTGCCTGGGCCAGGTATTTGACAGAAAACGCGATCAGGCCAATCGCAAAGATCGGCAGCCCAAACTTGGTCGCGAGGTTCATTAATTTGGAAATCATGTGTGTATGCCCACCTTCGTGCGGCTGACCAAAATGATCAGTGATTTACGCAGTCAGTACGTGTCCTTCTTTGGTTCGCCGCTCGATCGAAACAATTCGCCCGTCATCCATTCGGGCCAAGGTATCTGCAAATTCGAAAATGCGGCTATCGTGCGTGACGATGATGACCGCCCGGTCGCCTTCGATCGCGATCGAGCGGAGAAGTTCTAGAATCGTGTGACCTGTTTTGGCGTCGAGCGCCGATGTCGGCTCGTCACAAACCAACAAGTGGGGATGATGCACGAGCGCGCGAGCGATCGCGACACGTTGTTGTTGTCCGCCGGAAAGGTTGCCGGGCAAGTTGTTCAGCCGTTGGCCCATACCGATTTTGGTCAACAATTCCTTGGCTTGCGCCACGGCCCGATGCTTGGAGTAGCCTTGTATCACTAACGGGACCGACGCGTTTTCCGCGGCCGTCAATGCCGGCAGCAGGTTGAACTGTTGGAAGACGAATCCCACATTCTCGCGGCGAAAGGCCGTTCGTCGCCACGAATTCAGGCTTGTCAGCTCGGTGCCAAGCGCGACGACGCTGCCGCTTGTCGGCTTCAAAATGCCGGCGATCACCGAGAGCAGCGTGGTTTTGCCGCAGCCGCTCGGTCCCACGAGCATCGTGATCTCGCCCGGGTAGACATCGAGGTCGACGCCGCGGAGCGCATGTACTTCCGCATTGCCGCTGCCATACGTCTTTACGACGTTGCGGCAAGTAATCAGAGGTTGGGCTGAGTTGGAAGGCATTTGCTTGTGTTAGGTGTCAGGTGTCGGAAAGAAGAGAGCTATATGTTCTTTCACTGACACCTGACACCTTCCTCTTACCCTTGGAACACGACAGCCGGTTCAACGACCATCACTCGTTGCATACTGAGCAAACTCGAAAAAATACTGATCGCGCCGACCGCCAGACCGGTGCCGATAAAAACTTCCCATGGCATGTAGAACGCCAATCGCGAGCCGGGGGCGGTGGCGATCCGGCCGAACCACGTCGCCGCACCGATCCCCAAACCGAAGCCGATCAAGCTCACGAGCAGCGCCTGTAAGAGAATCATCGTCATGAGCGACCAGTTGCCCGCGCCCATCGCTTTGAGCGCGCCGTACTGTTTGATGTTTTCGATCGTAAACAAGTAAAAAGTCTGCGCTGCGATTGCCGTGCCGACAATGAAACCGAGGGCAACGGTGATACCGAAGTTGAACGGAATGAAATAGGTCATGGTGATCCATTCGAACTGCTCACCGGTGACGGCCCGCAAGCCGGTTTGCGCTTCGATTCGGCGGCACACCGTGTCAACGTCCTGGCCCGGCTTCACCTCGGCCAGGACAAATGACAGGACCTTGCGTTCGGGTGGCACGAATTCGAGCGCCTGCGAATACCGCGTATAGACCACGGGAAACGTCTGGAAGGTGCGGCTGGCTTTGCAAATACCAACGATCTCGGCCACGTGATCGTTCATCTCGAACCGTTTCCCAATCCGGGGCTCCTCGCCCGGCCAAAGCAACTGGTAACCTTCGAGATCCATGATCACGGCATCCGGCTTGCGCAAGTCAAACAAGTTGCCGAGGATGATGTTCGGCGGCGCACCGACCAGCGTGGCATCGTCCAATCCGATCAGAATCGTTTGCTGGAAGTTGCCGTCGGCCAGGCGCGAGCGCGTGAGGCCTTTGTACAAGCGGACAGCCCAGGAAACTCCTTCCACGCCGCGTACCCGATACAGATCGTTTTCCGACATCGGTTTGATGTCATCGGAGAACTGGACGTTACGATCCATCACCCAGATGCTCGCGCCCTGGATGTCGCGAATCTGACCGCTCGTTTGCAGCATCAGCCCGCAAAAAATCGAGGCTTGCTGGGCAATCAACAGCGACGCGAACGCGATACCCAGGATGATACCCAGGTACTTGCCACGATTGCCGGTCAGCATTTTAAGCGCGATCCAGCTCATCGCCCGGCTCCTTTGCGAGCACCGCGCGTGGCTTGGTTAATCGAATTGAGCGAGAAATCGAACACATGTTGCGCGAGCGTTGAGACGCTCAGCTCGGAGTACTGTTCGTCGGACAAGAGATTGCGAACGACGGGATCAGCGAAATGATAGAAGAGGCACTGGCCGACGATACTGAATGCAGTCAGCCGCAACTGGTCATCACTGACATCGGCTGGCAGCAGGTCGCGCAGAATCGACAGTAAGATTTCGAATTGCGGACGAATCGACGACTGGATCAACTCGGCACAGGCAGCGGTAGGATGCGCCATCTCGCGCATCATGAGCCTAGTGTGCCAAGTATCTTCCGGGCCAGTGAGAACACGTCGAAAGAATGTCGTGATGAAATCGAGGAGCTTGGTTTCCGCCGGCGTGCCTTCGGACCACTCGGGTAGCCGCGCTTGCTCCATCCGCCAACAATGCGCACGAACCACGGCCTCAATATAGAGCCGCTGTTTGTCGCCGAAGTAATAATTCACAGCGGCGATATTCGCACCGGCCCGCTGGCAGATGTCGCGGACCGTCGTCCCGTCGAAGCCACGCTCGGCAAAGATCTCGCCGGCCGCCTCGGCAATTCGTTCGCGGGTTGTGTCGTTTTCGCTTGTTGCCATGAAAACCACCGAAAACCGATGTTTCAAACAAATGTTTTAATCAATTGTACCAGGGCCGATTTTCTAGTCAACATTTTGCAAAGAGGCAAAAGAAAAAGGCGGGATCAACACGAAGGCAGATCCCGCCTAAAGTCTTTCAAGTTCGTCAGTTACGACTACTCGTCGTCACCCGCCGGAGGCTCCATGCCACCCAACAAAGCATCCAGGCTGCTTGGAGCGGCTGGTTGCGGTGGCGGGACGGGAGCACCGTCGCCATTGCCACTGCTGCGCTCTCCACCCTCTCCACCTTGCAGCAGCGGGAAGGCACGTTCGAGCACGCGCCCCTTCTCGGCAGCGAGCGCTTCGAGCGCCTCGGGACGGATGCGGACCTCGGCTTCGTGAATCGTGCGGAAGCCGGTGCCGGCTGGGATCAAGTGACCGAGAATCACGTTTTCCTTCAGGCCAACAAGGTGGTCCGTGCGACCGGCAAGGGCGGCCTCGGTGAGAACCTTGGTCGTTTCTTGGAAGCTGGCGGCCGAGATGAAGCTGGAGCTTTGGACCGATGCCTTGGTGATGCCCAAGAGCTGAGTCGCGGCGGTGGCCCGCTTCGGCTTGGTGCCCTTGGCAGGCGTGCCGCCGAGACCTTCGATCTGGGCGTTGGCCTGTTCGAGGACGTCCTTCGGCACGATCGAGCCGACGGCGAATTCGCTATCGCCCTTATCGCTGATCTTGAGACACTGCATCACGGCTTCGTTCGCCTGACGGAAGTCGAATTTATCCATCACGCTGCCGGGCAGCAGATTGGTGTCGCCCGGGTGCTCGATGCGAACCTTTCGCAACATCCGCGCGACGATGATCTCGATGTGCTTATCGTTGATCTCGACGCGTTGGCTACGGTACACGTTTTGGATTTCGCGCGTGAGGTACTGCTGCACGGCTTCTTCGCCGGAGATGCGAAGAATATCGTGCGGCACCAGCGGACCATCGACGAGTGAGTCGCCGGCTCGCACCACGTCGCCCGAGTGAACTCGCAAGTGCTTGTTGTGCGTGATCAGATGCTCGCGTTCGATGCCGCTTTCGCTGCGAACAATGATAGAGCGTTTGCCGCGCTTCTTCTCGCTGAGGATTTCGACCGTGCCGTCGATTTCAGCGATAACGGCCGGATCCTTCGGCTTGCGGGCTTCGAAGATTTCCGTCACACGTGGCAGACCGCCCGTGATGTCTTGCGTGCCCGAGGCCTCGCGCGGCGTCTTAGCCACGAGCGCGCCTGGAGAAATGATCTGGCCTTCGTCGACTTCCAAGTGAGCCCGCTCGGGCATGTAGTAGAAGTCGAGGATTTTGCCATCGGCGGGGTCTTCCACAACGACCTGCGGGTGCATGTCGCCCTTGTGTTCCATGATGACGTAACGAATGAAACCGCTCGGGTCCTTCTCGGCCCGCATCGTTTGACCTTCGACAAGGTCTTCGAAGCGAATCCGACCGCCGGTTTCGGCGAGAATCGGAATACTATGCGGATCCCATTCGCAAAGCACGCCGCCTGCCGCCACGGTGTCGTCTTCGTTGACCTTGAGGATGGCGCCGGCGGGAACTTCGTACTTTTCGACTTCACGGCCTTTTTCGTCGACGAGCGAAACTTCACCGTTTCGAGCGAGAACGATCTTCTGGCCTTCTTCGTTGGTAACGACCTTGAGGCGAGTGTATTTCACGATACCGCCGCGCTTGGCTTTGATATCGCTTTCTTCAACGTCGTGCTGACCCACGCCGCCGATGTGGAACGTACGCATCGTAAGCTGGGTGCCAGGCTCACCGATCGATTGAGCGGCGATGATGCCGACGGCCATGCCCTCTTCGACCAGCGCACCGGTCGACAGGTCCATGCCGTAGCAGCGACGGCAGATGCCGAGCGGAGCGTCGCATGTCATGCCGCTGCGCACCTGAATCTTCTCCAGGCCGAGTTCTTCGATCTTGCGGCCAATTTCAGCCGTGATCAGCTCATTCTCGCTGACGATCACTTCATCGGTGATTGGATTGACGATATTGGCGCGGCTCACGCGACCACGAATCGAATCGGCGAGGCTAACCTCGACCTTTTCACCGCGGTAGATGATGCCCTTGGTGATGCCCTGCGTCGTGCCGCAGTCTTCCATCGTGATGACCACGTTCTGCGCCACGTCTGCAAGCTTGCGCGTAAGGTAACCCGAGTCGGCCGTCTTGAGAGCCGTATCAGCCAAGCCTTTGCGGGCACCGTGCGTGGAGCTGAAGTACTCGAGCACCGTCAGACCTTCGCGGAAGTTCGCCTTGATCGGCGTTTCGATAATCTTGCCGCTCGGCTTGGCCATCAAACCACGCATACCACCGAGTTGGCGCATCTGTTCGACACCACCACGAGCACCAGAGTGCGCCATGAGGAAGATCGGGTTCACGTACCCGTCGGTGCGGAAGTCGGCTTCCAGCGCGGCCATCATTTCCGTGGTGATCTGCTC
>CAZGMU010000042.1:8717-18495 GCA_964526975.1 uncultured Planctomycetaceae bacterium | reverse complement strand
AAGGGAAGTAGTTCGCGTTCACGCAGGTCGCTCAACGAAAGATCGATCGATGGCAACGAATCGTGCGAGTCTTGAAACGTATCGCCGTGCCCTGGAAAGTGCTTCGCGGTCGTGAACAGGTCGGTCTCCTCCGCCATTCTCACATAATCAGCGACCAACTCCGCAGCCCGATCCACCGTTTCGCTGAACGCCCGGATCGAGATGATCGGATTCAGCGGGTTCGTGTTGATGTCGGCCACGGGTCCAAACACGATATGAATTCCGACCTCCCGTGCCTCCCGCACCAGGGCCTCCATAAATAGCCCGATTCCTGCCTTACCTTTCCGAGCGCCATCGAGTGCGGGAACAACGTGTAGGCTTTCACTTGCTGGCCAACGCCGCGCTCGATATCTGATCCGACCAGCAACGGCACTTGCGAAACGGCCTGCAACCGCGCGAGCGATTGCTTCGTCTCCAGCCCACCGTTAAACAGCAATAGTCCGCCCACCGGACACTTCTCAAGCAACCGCAGCGCCCGCTCTTCGTCCTGCTCCACCGTTTTCACCGGCGACAAATTCGACCCGACACGCACGAAGATCAACTGCCCGATCTTCTCGCGCAGCGACATCGATGCCGGGAGTACAGAACTACGCACAGAAGCACTCATGCATGTTCACCCGACGTGCCTTCCGCTTTCTTCTTACCAAACGTCGGGTCCACGGGAATGGCTGCAACCGCCAGCAGGCTGGGGATCATCGCGATCATGATCCACGCAAAGAAGTGTTGGTACCCGATTAGTTCTTGTAGCCAACCGCTCCACATGCCGGGGATCATCATGCCCAGCGCCATAAGCCCGGTGCAAAGTGCGTAGTGAACCGTTTCATGTTTTCCCGTCGCGACGTACACGCAATACAGCATGTAAGCGGTAAAGCCAAAACCATAGCCAAATTGTTCGATTGCAACACCTGCTGTAATTAGTCCTAGATTTGTCGGTTGCAGATAGGCCAGAAGCAGAAAAGCCAAGTTAGGCAAATGCATTGCCAGCGCCATCGGCCACAACCACCGCCCGAGGCCGTGGCGCGAAACGGCGATGCCGCCGATGATACCGCCGAGCGTCAACATGATCACGCCGATCGTGCCATAGATAAAGCCGACCGTTCCAGTCGTTAGCGCCAGGCCGCCCGCTTCGTGTGGATCGAGCAGAAACGGCGTTGTCAGTTTGATCAGTTGCGCTTCTGGAAAACGGTAGAGGAGAAGAAAGGCAATAATCGCAGCGATCCGTGGCTTCTTAAAGAAGTCGGCAAAAGGGACAAGAAAGCCTGAGATTCCGCCGCCCGCTACCGCTTTAGACGCCTTGGTTGCCAGCGCGTCTGCCGCCGCATGGGGCATCGCTAAGAAGTGATACAAAGCGATCGCGAGGAACACCCCCGCAACGACGAAGAACGTCACCGACCACGCCAGCGGCAAGTTGCCCGAACGGATTTCGAACGTGGCTCCCGACGGTTGGGCAAGCTTCGGATCGACTTGCACGAGCGCGGCAAATGGTTCCTTCCAATTTGCTTCGGTCACGACGAATCGTTCCCCCTCGGCGACAGAAAAATTCGTGTCGCCAGCGACCCGCCCAAACTGGACGACCTGCGATTCGCCCGTCGGCACCGGGTGAGCCATTCGCATCAGGACGACAGCCATGTCTCCCACGCGACTACTCTCTGACCCTTCGGTTCGAGCCTTTGGCCCGAACCAACGACGAATGAAATCTTCCAAAGAACTCCGCCAGCCGGCGCTTTCGCCAGCAGCCTTGTTGGCCTGCGCCGGCGGCTCTTCATAAAACCCATGCTTTATGTTCCATTCATGGACGGTCGCACGCAGGGCCTTGGCCTCTGCTGCATCGCGCCCACGAGTGCTGATTTGAAGCTCGCCGAATTGGGTTACGATCTGCTGCGACTCCCCCAGCAGCCCTTGGTCAAATTGAGCTGGTTGAAAATGGCTCGCCGCTGCTGGAACATCCGCCGCATATACCTGAACATTCACCACTGGCAGGCCTGTCGACGATTCGAGTGCGCCGGCAAGCATCACTAATAACCCTTGGCCAGCGATCGATGCCATTCGATAGGCCGTGCTGCGAATTCCTACAAACCAGGCTTGTTGATGCGGTGACAGCGCGAGCAGATAAAAACCATCTGCCGCCACGTCGTGCGTTGCGGAACTAATCGCTGTCACGGCGAGGGCTACCAAACTCCACCGCAGAAAGCTCGCCAGCGGTATCGCCAGTGCGACGCACGCCAAACCGGCGGCAATTAGTAGCTGCATGACAAGCACCCAGCCGCGCCGCGTTCCAATCCGCTGCACCAGCGGACTCCACAATGGCTTGATGGCGTAAGGCAAATACAACCAGCTCGTATAGAGAGCGATCTGCGCGTTCCCAACGCCAAGTCGCTTGAACATGATGACCGCCACGGTCATCACAACGACATACGGCACCCCCTCGGCAAAATAGAGCGAGGGCACCCACCACCATGGGCTACGGCCCGTCGACGCGCTCGATTCAACCGTAGAAGTATTGGTGCTCATAAAAAATCAGTCGCGTTTCGCTACCTTCGTGCGGACCGCGGGCCCTTCTTTGCCCAGCCGCGAGATGCCCGATACCGAAATCGACTTTGCGTCGATGTCTTGCGATAGCGGCGCTACTTGTTCGCTCATCGCCCCCGGCAGGATCGCGGTCTTCGTACCCTTGGGTGTTGTAATCCGGACCAGCCATTGCCATGGCATTTTCCCGCCCGGCGTCTTTAGTTCCACCGCAATGCCGCCGTCGACCCGCTTGGCCATCACCTCGGGCTTCTCTGGCGTTTCGCCCCCTAGCCATGTCGTCTCGGGCACCAGAGCCGGTTCGGCATAAGGTCCTTTTTTCAACTTATCCGCGATACCGCCGCTGTTTCGCATGAGCGCCTTCATGCTGAAGTGGATGTTGCCTGTCGCGCCTGGCGTGGCCCGCGTCGCGGCGATCTGCTGCAGGATATCGTCCGCCGTCCAGGGGGGCGGAGTATCTTTTTTCTTGTCGTTGGCCTCCTCGGTTTTCTTAGCAGGAGCACCCACTTTCGATGTGAAATTTCCCGGCCACAAATGACGCTGCTTGACATTGTGCTCGGCCCACCAGGCGAGCAACTTCGCATAGGGCTGCCCCTTGCTCTGTACTTGCCAATAGATTTGCGGCGTCAGGTAATCGAGCCAGCCTTCTTCTTCCCATTTCTTCGCGTCGGCATATAGCGTTGCATATTGATCGAATCCAACCACGCCTTTCGGATGCCCCGGTCGCCAGATTCCGAATGGGCTGATTCCCACTAGCACCCACGGTTTCTCTTTCTTCACCTCATCGTACATCCGCTTGATGAGATGATTGACGTTCTGCCGCCGCCAGTCGTCACGCTCCAGTTTCTCGCCAGCCGCGACTGCTCGCTGGTACGATTCATCATCCGGGAATGGAATGATTTTTCCGTCCTTGTCCTTTTCCTGATAAGGATAGAAATAATCGTCGATATGGACACCGTCGATGTCGTACCGCTTCACGACATCCATGAGAACATCGATGAATATCTTCTCCGATTCCGGGTCCCCCGGATCGAACCACTGATACCTGCCATACTTTCGCACGCTGTTCGCGTGGGCAACGCTCGCATGATTGGGCGCCGCTTCGCCTTTCGCGCTCGGCACTCGCACTCGATAGGGGTTGAACCAAACGTGCAACTGAAGACCACGCTGGTGCGCTTCCTCGACCGCGAACTGGAGCGGATCGTAATACGGCTCCGGCGGCTTCCCCATCTCGCCGGTTAAGAATTCCGACCAGGGCTCCAGCTTCGAATCGTACAGCGCGTCGGCCTGCGTTCGAATCTGGAAGACAACCGCGTTGATATTAAGCTCAACGCACTTATCCAGAATCGCCAGGAACTCCTGCTTCTGTTTTTCAACAGGTAGCCCGCGCTTCGACGGCCAGTCGATATTCTCGACCGTCGCCACCCACACGCCACGAAACTCTCGAGCAACCGGCTTGGGCCCCGACCGCCCACTCGGCGGCGCCGCGGGGCTTGGAAGAGCAGCGATCGCCAACACCCATGTAAAAACCAGACAGCGCAACATGGCGACACCTCAAAGCGCGGGACAGGGAATCCGCTCGACAATGCTAGCCAAGGCTAGAATGCCCAAAGCGTGCAGCTTGCTTCCGCACCAAGAAAAAAGCAAGAGACAGCGCCTCAGCAACACTCCAAGATAGCCGAGTGGCCACCGGCATTGCAGGGGTAAGTGCGCAACTAGCTCGCGCTATTGCGCATCATTCGTTAGAGTCGCTCACTATTTACCCACCCGAGAATTAGCGACTTCGCCATCTTCCAACATTCAAGAGCAATAGGCCAATCACAAGCAACGCCACGCACCCAGGCTCGGGAATAGCACCCACGACCAGGTTGATCGAACTGCCTGTATCGATGAGGCCGTACGTGAAGCCAGCCGGCCCGCTAGGCGTACCCAGAGCGGTCACGCTGCCATTTCGCGATCCATAGACAATGAGGGGATAAGTTCCAGCGGCTAATCCACCAGCATTTGCCAGATGGAGCGATCCGCCATTCAACGTTAGAAGCCCAGCAACATTGATCAGGTCGACTGCTCCTCCAGGGCCCATCTCGAAATCCAGAACCGAGCCTGCGTTTACGGTCAGCCCACCCACGCCAAGCGATTCAATGCTGGCCCCCGGCGCCACGCGACCGCCACTTGCGACCGTGACAGTACCCGAAACTGCTCCTGTCCCTCCCAACGTGCCGCCATTATTCACCGTAATGGCCCCCGTGGTGTTCGTCCCATTGAACAGCAGCGATCCTCCATTGATCACCACAGGCCCGAGGCTGTTGTTCCCGCCCAGAATCTGCGTGGCGCCGCCACTCTTGGTAAGCGTGCCCGTGCCGGTGATCGTGCCGGCAAAAGCTGTGCTACCAGTTGTCGCACCGAGCGTGAGCCCAGCGGCCCCCTGTAAAATCGCTCCCCCCGTACCCGCGAGAGACGCAACCGTGTCTGTGATTCCGTTCATTTCCAACGCGCCGCCATTGACAGTAATCGGCGAACTAGCAGAAAACCCTGCGGCGTTATTCGAGCGTAATACGCCCGCATTGATAGTCACCGGACCGCTGAACGTATTCGCGCCGCTCAGCCGCATCGTGCCAGCTCCATTTTTCGTAAACCCTCCATTGGTGATCGGCACCGCTACGTCGAGATCCACGTCACTACTAAGGTTGCCGATCGTGAAAGTCCGCGTTCCGCCTCCCAGATCAACGCTGCTGCCTGCGCCCGAAATAGTCGCGGTCAGGTTCGTGTAGCGCGGATTGCTGGTATTCCATGGGTTCAGCGTCACATTGCCGGTCACCAGAATCTTCGCATTCGCCAGCATATTGATCTTATTGAACGCGAGCGTTCCCCCGGCAAGCGTGAACGTCTGGCCGCCGTCGATTTGCAACACAGGAACTGTCAACGACGCGTTCCCACTCAGCGAAACGGCCCCAGAAAACTGCGCCGAAATCGGCCCCGATCGCAACGCGTTCGCATTGCCCACATTGAAGTTGTACAGCGGATCGTAGTTGATCGTTAGCGAGCCACCCGTCAGGTTAAGTGTTTCGCGCATGTACAGCTTACGAATGTTGTAGCTGCCCGTGGAAAGCGTGACGGTGATATTCGCGTTCGGGCGCTCCAGAATCACGGTATCATTCACGCCAGACGTAATCGCCGGCCCGCTCCCTGCCGTGCCAGGCAACCGAGGCACAGGAAGAACGCCGCCAGACACCGCCGGATACTGGCCCGGAGCTGTGTACGGCGCTGTCGGGTACGGATCGCCTGCCGCGAAGTTTCCGATCGGCTGCCCGCTGTTCCAATTCGTCATGGTGCTCCATTCACCGCTCGAATTGTGCCACCAAACGGCCGGCACCATCATGTCTTTCACGTATTCGATGTCGCCGTGCGAGACGTTTCCGTCGACCGTGGCGTCGACCGTATTGAATCCAGGGATTGACTG
This sequence comes from uncultured Planctomycetaceae bacterium, assembly GCA_964526975.1. Lineage (GTDB taxonomy): Bacteria > Planctomycetota > Planctomycetia > Pirellulales > Lacipirellulaceae > JABDGM01. Next base: position 12,470 of record CAZGMU010000042.1, on the reverse strand, counting down.
CACGCTGCCATACTGCCACATCCCCCATGGATTGCTGTTGCCGTAGTCATCCCAAGGCCCATAGTAGGCTGAGTTTGTCGTGTACGTCGTTTTCGGGCTGCCTGTTTGAACAGGGATGGCGTAATTATCGGCGCTACTTCCATTGGCCGAATAGCGAGCGTTCCACAACATCGGAAACGCCGGGCCCACCATGCTCGGCCCGTTGACGCTGGGCTTAGCCAGTTGATCACGCAACGCCGCCGAGGCGCTCTGCAACGTGCTGGAGTAGCTGCCGTTGATATACATCGATGGCCGAATCCCCATCACCTCATAGAGCCGATTGGAGAAATCGATCGAATATTGCGCCAGCGCATTGCCTCCGAGCGATTGCCCCGCTTCCAGGTCGTACATCGGCATCAGGTAGCCAGGACGCATCCATGCGCCAGCAGCTTGGATAAAGTGATTCGCCTCGTCTGCGCCGGTGTTTCCCGCAACGTCGGGTCGAACGAAATGATAGGGCCCGGTAATGAATCCAGCATTCGCGGCCCGCGTGATATTTCGGGCAAAGTCCGGATCATCATATCGCTCCGACAAAGTCGATGGCGTCGACGGATTGCCAGGCGTTCCCGAAGAGGGATTCACCCCAGTCGTACCGCCGCGGCTGGAGCGAATTTGCGCGAACACACGCGTATTGCCATTCTGGTCCGGCGTGTTGAACGCGGTGTTCCACGCCGCTTGCGAAATACCATTCGAACTGCCGCTGCTACTGCCCCGGTTCCAATAGGATATGTCAACGCCCAGGACCCGTTGCGCATGCGCGATTTTGGCCGCGCAGATCAGCGCCGCCACTAAAGTCGCACAAGCAATCGGCCACTTCCGGTTCAAACAATAATGGAGTTTCTTCGTGTGCTTCATTCGTGCTCCTCGGAAACCGCGCAGCGAGGGAGCGAAAATCCTTTTTCCGCGCGCAGAGAGCCTGCCAACCAAGAGTGGCAAGGCATCCGAAATTTAAGAAAGCAGCAGTAGCGGGGCTCTGATGCAGGTGAGTAAATGGCCTCTATGGCCAGCTTCTCGATTATTGTTGGCCATTGCATGGCCTGCAAGCGAGAAGGCTCTCACAAAACAATTGAATTGCCTTACAGGCTCTCTTCTACCTCGCCGAAGCGACGCTAGGCGAGCTTACTTAGACCATGTCTGCGCACCACGGTCGCGCTATTGCGCATCACCAGCACATCATGAGCGCTCTTTGAGGTCGCTACAATCAACTGCGACGGTTTCTCCGATGCCCCCCGATAGGTGCTGCAAACATCCCACAAAAAAACAACAGCATGGCGGTTGGCTCCGGCACCGCGGGACTGCTGTTGGTGATATGAGAACCGCTTCCGCCGGGATCGCCGTAATGGGCTCGCCACAGATCATAGTGCAGCGGCAAATATCCTGGCCCCTTCCGCCATACCACATAATCGGCCACGTTCACTTCGCCGTCGAAGTTGTAGTCGCCCGGCAAGCCAGCCGCCTGCAGTATGATTCTCGTCGGCTCGACCAACAAATAGAACGAGCTGGCCGCTGAGCCGCTGAGCGTGAGCCCGTCATACGTAACATTCTCGGCCGTCAGCACCGTAAACTTCTGGCCGGGGATGGGCACGAAGTCGTTGGTCAACGACACATTGATCAATCCATCTAGCAGCGCGTTTCCCGTAATGCTCACCACATCGTAGTCGGTGGCGGCGACCGTGCCCCCAATCTCGATTGCGAGCGATCCACCGCTCTGTTGAGCGTAGCTGCCTGAAATCGCCGTGCTGCCCGTAGAACTGCCGGGCGCCAGCGTGCCGCCTTGGTTATTGACATTGCCCAGAATCGTTTGCGCATGCAGTGTGCCGCCGGTAAAACCAAAGCTTCCGCCGCCAGTGAGGTCGAGAGTCGTCAGATCAGTTGCCCCCCCGCTGAGATTGAATTGGCCGCCGGTTGCAACGGTCACCGTACCGGTTGAGAACCTTCCCGACGAGGCCAGCAGCGTGCTGCCATTAGCCACATTCCAAGCCGTCACACCCGGAAGATTGGCAGATACGAGCGACGGCCCACGCATCTCCACCGTGCCCGCGTTCACATTGAACGAGCTGTTCAAAAGCGGTGCGACCAAGGGGTTTCCGAACGCCCCTCCGCTGTCGCCCGAGATGATTAGTTTGCCGGTCCCAAGCTTGGTAATATTACGAGGCGAACCGTCGTTGCCGCGTGCATAGAGCCCGCCGGTGACATTCAAACTTCCGCTCGATACGCCGATCGAGACTTGCCGAATGCCTCCTGTCGCTGGCCCATCGAAAGCAATCTGCCCAGCGAACGTGTTATCACCGCCCAGGTTATCGATTTGTCCTAACCCATGCGCCCCGGCGCCGTGAGTATTAATCACTTCGAACATATTGTAATTGATTCCACTAGAGCCGGAGGGCGCGCGGAAGGCGATCGTCGAAGCACTCCCCGCATTTTGAAACGTGTTGCCAGACGAGTTGTTGATTGCCCCCGCGGCGCCAAGCGCTCCGTCCTTCTCGATAATCAGCCGTCCGCCAAACACCCGAGTCAACCCACTATAAGCGTTCGCGGCCTCGCCCCCTAAAACAACGTCTCCCTCGCCCGTCTTGGCCCAGGTTGCACTAAAAGTTGGCGAGTGTTGAATGACTCCGGTGATCCGCAATGTGCCGCTTTGAGCGCCGATTTGATTCTCCAACGGGTCAGTGCCATTCGTTCCGCTTCCGACCAACGTAACGGTTCCGCTCCAGGTGTTGTCGCCGCTGAAATTATCCAGCGCACCAATGCTTCCCGGCATCGCAAGGCTGACGCCGTTGACGCCGCCACCGCCAATCGTGAGTGGCAAGTCATAGTTGACGTTGCCGGAAAGTTGCAGTGTGCCGCCGTGCCCCACACCGGCCGACCCCGGCGTCACGACGGGCATCGTCGTCGTCACGCCCGTCGAGCCCAATTGATTGTTCCCCGTCACGCGCAAAATGCCGTCATTGATCGTCACCGGCCCACTGAATGCGTTGGCCGCACCAAGCTGCATCGTCCCCAGGCCGTTCTTCGTCAGTCCGCCATTCGCGATCGGTACATTCACCGCCAGGTCTACATCGCCCGTGTGCCTCCTCCTAGATCGACGGCCCCACCCACCCCCACGCCTGCCCCCCTTGCAATCGTTGCCGTGGCATTGTTCAAAGGATCGATATTCACGTTGCCTGTCAACGCGATCTTCGCCGGCGTTGTGTTATCCGGCATCAGATTGATCATCTTGAACGTCAACGTGCCCGAGCTGCCGGCCAGCGTGAACGTCTGCGCTGCATCCACTTGCAACGTATTGACGTTCAAGCTGCCAGTGCCGCCGAGCGACACAGGCCCCGAGAATTGCGCCGAGATCGGCCCCGATCGCAAAGCGTTCGGAAAATTCGTGGCCGGGTTATTATCGAAATCGTTGTTGTAATTGGGGTCATAATTGATCGTGAGCGAACCACCCGTAATGTTCAGCGCTTCCCGCATGTAAAGCTTGCGGATATTGTGCGCTCCCATAGAAAGCGTAACAGTGATATTCGCGTTTGGCCGTTCGAGGATAACCGTGTCATTGACGCCCGATGTAACCGCCGGCCCGGTTCCCACCGCTCCCGGCAAACGCGGCGTGGGGAGTACTTGTGTGCCGATCGGCGCGAGCTGCCCAGTACCCGTCGCACACGTGCCACACGAAGGAACTCCCGGCGGCCCGGCCGGCGGCACCACGGGTTGCCCGCTGTTCCA